>CAJXMF010000013.1 GCA_913056195.1 uncultured Methylococcaceae bacterium
GCTAGATAACGCGGCAAATGTTTGCCATTGAGGGCATGGTAGGTACCCGTGATCGCGTTCTTTACATTGCCTATCATGGTATTGACCCAGGTAAACTCTTCTTTGGAAACGCTGGCAGGCCCGCCACCAGTAACAATGCTTATGTGTGCAGAACCTGCCTCTTTGACGGCTGAAAAACAGGGTAAACCATCAGAAATAACGGTACTGTTCACCTCTACATGCCGTTTGGCCCATTTCGAAATTTCATTGGACCGGAAACCTTTGACAACACTCATGTTCATGGCAATGGGGTGGCCTTCTTCATTAACAGAAACAGCCGCTACAAACGGGACTTTGTTCGCCGAACCCCGTCCTCGTTTGCCACCACGACGTTCACCACCCCAATACGCATCATCCAATTGTATGATATAGCTTAACGGCTGCTTATCATCGCGCTCTTTCATGACCTGCATGATTTTGTGTTTCATGCTCCACGCCGTATTATAGGAAACACCCAAATGGCGCATTAGCGATAAAGCCGACAATCCCGTTTTGGATTGTGTGATCAAATGTATCGCCAAAAACCATTTCCTCAACGGTAACTTGGTATGCTCAAAGATTGTTCCACTGATCACCGAGGTTTGGTGATGGCATCGATTACATTGATACAAACGGCGGGTTTTAATCAGGCAATACTGCTGACACCCGCACTCAGGACAGTAAAAGCCTGAAGGCCAGCGCCATTTATAAAGCGCTTGATGACACTGCTCTTCGGTGCCGTAATCCTGATATAACTGAAACAGGCTGTAGCCAGATTGAAATTGAATTTTATTCTTTGCCATGACTGCAATCTCATTGATTTAGTTATCAACTTTGACAACCATACCGTGGTAAAGTTGCTGAGACTTATACGTAATCAGGAAAATTTATGTAAAGTAACTTCTTTACCCTGTTTTAGTCGTAGTGAGGGATAAAAAGTAGATGCTTTACTTAGATTTCATATTTTTTGGACTACTTTAGCTATCCATAACCCACTTAGTTTTTGAAAGGCGGGATGCAGGAGTAACAGAGGAACCTCATCAACATGAGTTGCAGACGATTTGAAACAGAAAGAATCCCGTATCCCCAAACAAGTGCATCTGCCATATTTAAGTGCGCGACAGTTTGCGTAGATCCAATCAACTTACGAATAACAAATAAGCCAGGAATACATTCAAGAGTAACAATATGGCTGACACACCTTTCCAGAAGCGCAGCGGATTTCGCTCAATAAGCGGCAAAGTATCGGCAGATTTTAAAAACTCCTGGTTCGGCTTTTTCAAATCATACAGAAACTCCGAAAGCGTCTCATAACGCAATTGCGGCGAAATGGCGGTCGCTTTCTTGAGTGCCCCATCTATCCATTGCGGTACCATGCTGTTTTTATGAAAACTGGGCACATAGCGTAATTTAGAAAGCTTGATCTTATCGGGTTTTTCGGGAATATCGCGCCCAAAGGGTAGCGCATTATTAAGCATTTCATAGGTAATCACGCCCAGCGAATAAATATCGGATTTAATCGTGCCACGCTGCCCTAAATGATACTCCGGTGCGGTATAGTTAAGCGTCCCCAATACATTTTCATTCTTAGCCTCAAGTGGTGTCAATTCAGTGATACCGGCAATTTTCACTGACCCGAAGTCAATAATCTTAACCCTGCCGTTTTTATCCAGCATGATATTTTCGGGTTTTAAATCCTGATGCAGCATTTCCATGCGGTGAAAAGCTCTAAGCCCCTTGGCAATCTGTTCCACTATTTTCCGTACGGTCCGAATTTCAGGCTTTGGATTCCTATCCATCCATTCGCGCAGCGTTTCACCTTCTATATATTCGGTAACATAATAAATGCAACTTTTTTTGCGATCCGAACTTAAAACCTTGAGTACATTGTCATGCCGAATGCGTTTTCCTGCCCATTCTTCGTGCAAAAAATGCTCAATATAGTGCGTATCATCTTCATATAATATTGATGGCGTTTTTAAAATAACCCGTCGTTCCGTTTGCGTATCGTAGGCCAGATAAATCTGCGTACGGGCACTGGCCTGCAGCTCCTCTTCAATCCGATAACCATCTAAAACCATACCGACTTCCAGAGGCGGTGGAAATGGCAAATTGGCATGACGACGCATGATTTCATCTTCTTTAACCAGCGGTAACTGCTCAACCTTGAGGATCTGGCATGTCAAGTTATCATCGCTGTTATTTTTACTTGCCATGTCCACCAGTTTTTGGCAGCAAGTATCAAGATCATTGATCTCCTGAACACATTTTTTTAATGCTTTTTCGCTGATAAAATCATGTACGCCATCAGTCATCATGATAAATAAATCGCCGATTTCCAAAGGAAACGATTTGTAATCCACTTCAAGCCGCGGCTCAATCCCCATTGCCCGGGTCAAATAGCTCTTTTCTTGTGACAGATTGACGCGGTGATCCCGCGTCATCAGCTCCAGATTACCTTTTCGCAAACGATATATGCGTGAGTCTCCAATATGGAAGATATGCCCTGTTGTTGATTTACAAACCAAAATACTGAGCGTGCTCACCAAGCCTTTATTGCTTTCAAAATGCCGATGTCCCTGGCTATATAACCAGGAATTAGTCGCCGACAAAATTTTCTGCCCTGCATTTTTAACCGTCCAGGTATCAGGTGTGCTGTAATAGTCACTCAAAAAGCTAATGACACAACATTGGCTGGCCTGTTTTCCATCTTCACAACCGCTCATGCCATCGGCGATAGCTATGGCCAGTCCTTTATGCGTCAACTGCGGCTCATCCGGAATTTTGGAACCATAACTATCTTCATTATCGGCCTTAATACCTTTGTCACTATAGACACCGGTACTGACTTTCAATCGTGTATCCATATCAATCCAGCTCGATCATTTCAACCGTCCCATCTTCCAAGACTTCAGCCATATGACCTTTAGGCTCTTCAATAAACTGAACAACAAGCAAAACCAGAAAAGAAAAGGCGGCAATCACCTTAAAGAAAATATCCGACGATACAAATGACAGTATGGTTAAAAATAACACCCCACCCACATTACCATACGCACCCACCATGCCTGCAATCTGACCTGTCATGCGGCGCTTGATCAACGGCACCATAGCAAATACTGCGCCTTCTCCAGCCTGAACAAAAAATGAGCATACCATGGTGGTAATCACCGCAATGGACACCGGCCATTCTGGTGTGATTTGTGAAAACGTAAAAAACCCAAGCATGGCGCCTGCAAGCAATAACGTTAATGACATTTTTCGCCCAAAGCGATCACTGAACCAGCCACCACCCGGCCGTGCGACCAAATTCATAAAAGCGAACCCTGAAGCCAACAAGCCCGCCTGAACCATGCTAATGCCTTGAGACTCGTGAAAGGTCTGATAAAAGAAGATTGGCAACATGGAAACGACCGCGAGTTCTGCACCAAATGTCGCCATATAAGCCAGGTCCAAAATGGCGACCTGCTTAAACTTGTATTTATGAATCTCCTCAATCGGATGGCTTAAATGCGCTTCATTGACATGAATGATTTTATAAACATTATAAAAAAACAATATCCAGATGAAGGCATAAATGCACCATGATGCTATGCCAGACAACAATCCGACACCGGCTGGCGATAACTTCCAGGTTAATAAGGTTAGCGTGGCATAGAGTGGAATCGACATCACAATATAAAAAAACAGATCCCAAATACTGGTTACTTCCATGGCACCGGATTTTTTAGGTTTAAAGTAGGTTGATCCTTTCGGTGTATCGCTGACACTGAAAAAATAAATTACCGAATAAACCAGAGCAATGATACCCGTAGAGGCAATGGCATACCGCCAGCCTTCATCGCCACCACCAAACCATAAAGCTAATGCCGGCAAGCTCATGGCAGCGGCCGCCGAGCCAAAATTGCCCCAGCCGCCATATATACCTTCAGCAATACCGACTTGTTTGGCGGGAAACCACTCACCGACCATCCGAATACCGATAACGAAACCAGCGCCAACAAATCCCATTAAAAAACGCGCCATCGCCAGCTGCTCAAAACTTTCAGCAAAGGCGAACATAAAACATGGAAAACTCGCCAGCGCCAGTAGTGTTGAATAGGTCCGTTTAGGTCCAAACTTATCGACCAAAACACCTATTATGATTCGGGCAGGTATGGTCAATGCCACATTCAAGATTAAAATTGTTTTGATTTGTGACTGGTCCATATTTAACGTTTTTGCAATCACAAGCATTAACGGTGCATGATTGAACCAGACCACAAAGCTGATAAAAAAAGCAATCCATGTCATGTGCAGTATTTTTATCTTGCCTGTAAAGGAAAGTAGATTAAATTCTTTCGATGACATTATTTTCGCTCCATTCTTGATTGTTGTAATTCTAAAGCACTTTCTGTGCCAGATAATGAAATTTACTATTCTTGATATATTCCACCTTGGCTTCCATCCTTATTAAGAGCGATAGACCATTAAATAATTATTGACTGCATCAGCAAAAAATTGAAGGGAACACCGTGCCAAATCAAATCGATAGCACTGCCCCCTTATGAAGCAATACGCACCACAATAAAGCAAATCAGTGTATATAAATTTGCCGTTTATCCTGTTCAAGGACTGCGTTTCCCTAAAACCATACGTTTTTATAGTACATACGCCTTTAACAATAATGGCATGATAGATGCTTATAAATATTTATTATGATTTACTGGGGTGAAATATGCGTGTAAAACAAACATTAGTTGTCATTGGTAATGGTATGGTTGGCCAGAATTTTCTGGAATCATTCGTTGAAAGCGAAGCCAGAGAAAAATTCGATATCGTGACGTTTTGTGAAGAGCCACGGCCCGCTTATGACCGGGTTCATCTAACGGAATATTTCAGTGGCAAAACAGCTAACGACCTTTCCTTGGTTGCTGATGATTTTTTCGAAAAAAATAATGTCACCGCCCATATCGGCGATAAAGCCGTCGAAATTGATCGAAAAAATCGCCAGATCATTTCTGAAAAAGGTGCCATCGTTCACTATGACAAAATAGTCCTGGCAACAGGTTCTTATCCTTTTGTACCACCTGTACCGGGTCATGATCGCGAAAACTGTCTGGTGTATAGAACGATCGAGGACTTGGAAGCCATTACAAAAGCAGCAAAGAACTCCAGCGTAGGGACTGTCGTCGGTGGTGGTTTATTAGGACTTGAAGCCGCTAAAGCCTTAAAAGACTTAGGCTTGGAAACACATGTCGTGGAATTTGCCCCACGTCTGATGGCCGTTCAATTAGATGAAGGCGGCGGCGCAATGCTGCGAAAAAAAATCGAAGACTTAGAGGTTGTTGTTCATACCAGCAAAAATACCACGAACATTGGCGATGGCGCCGCTCATGTCCACAAAATGACGTTTGCCGATGGTGAAGAACTGGAAACCGACATCGTCTTGTTTTCTGCGGGAATTCGTCCGCGTGATGATATTGCGCGCGCCTGTGGCCTGGAAACCGGCCCCCGTGGTGGAATCGTCATTGATAATCAATGCAAAACATCAGATCCTGATATTTATGCAATAGGTGAATGTGCATTATGGGAAGGTAAAATATTTGGTCTGGTTGCGCCGGGCTATACCATGGCCAGAACTGCCGTTGCTGATTTAAACAATGAACAAGCCAGTTTTACCGGTGCCGATATGAGCACTAAACTGAAACTGATGGGCGTTGATGTCGCCAGCATTGGTGATGCTCACGCCAAAATGCCGGGTGCTTTAGTCTATACCTACCTGAATGGCGCTTCGGAAGTTTACAAACGTATCGTTGTCAGCCACGACAAAAAATATCTGCTTGGCGCGGTGTTAGTCGGCGATGCCTCAGGTTACAGCACGCTGTTGCAATACTGTTTAAATAAAATTGAATTACCCGAGAATCCTGATTCCTTGATCTTGCCGCACCATTCCGACGAATCTGTCGGTTTAGGACCTGATGCCTTGCCACCTTCAGCTCAAATCTGCTCTTGTTACGATGTCTCTAAAGGTCAGATTGTCGAGGCCATTGAAAACGGCTGCATGACTGTTCCTGACCTTAAAGCCCAAACACAAGCGGCAACCGGTTGCGGCGGCTGTAGCGCCCTTTTAAAATCGGTACTCGATTGTGAGCTGACAAAAGCGGGGATTGAGGTCAATACCGATATTTGTGAACATTTCCCGCATACCCGACAAGATTTGTATAACCTCGTCATGGTTGGCAAAATCAAAACCTTTGATGAATTGTTGCAAAAACACGGGCGTGGTCGTGGCTGTGAAGTCTGTCGCCAGGCCATCGGCTCTATACTGGCCTCTTACTGGAATGAGTATATTCTAAAGAAAGAACATATTGGCCTACAGGATACCAATGACCGTTTTCTGGCCAATATGCAGAAAGATGGCACCTATTCCGTGGTACCCCGTGTCACAGGCGGTGAGCTCACCCCCGATATGTTAATCGCCTTGGGTGAAGCCGGCAAAAAATACAACCTTTACACCAAGATTACCGGTGGCCAACGGGTAGATTTGTTTGGCGCCCGGGTAGAACAGCTCCCCCTGATTTGGAAAGACCTGATTGATGCCGGCTTTGAAAGCGGCCATGCTTATGGTAAATCATTACGTACCGTTAAATCCTGTGTTGGCAGCACCTGGTGTCGATTTGGCGTTGATGACAGTGTTGGCCTGGCCATTGAACTGGAAAATCGCTATAAAGGCTTGCGTGCGCCGCATAAAATAAAAATGGCTGTATCCGGATGTACACGTGAATGTGCCGAAGCGCAAGGCAAGGATATCGGGGTTATTGCAACCGAAGATGGCTGGAACTTATATGTCTGTGGTAACGGCGGCATGAAGCCAAGGCATGCCGATTTGTTTGCAACCAATCTGGACAAAGAAACATTGATTAAATATATCGATCGTATTCTGATTTTTTATGTCAGAACTGCCGACCGTTTACAGCGCACCTCGGTCTGGATGGAAAATATGGAAGGCGGCCTGGATTACCTTAAATCAGTCGTCATTGATGATAAGCTGGGCATCGTTAACGACCTTGAAAATCAAATGCAGCATATCATCGATTCATACCAGTGCGAGTGGAAAACCACACTGCAAGATGAAGAGAATCTTAAATTATTCCGTCCTTTTGTAAATAGTGACCAAACCGATGACAGCATCCTGTTTGTTGAAGAGCGTGGACAAATACGTCCAGCCAATGAATCCGAACGCAAACATTTTAAACTGACGGAGGAAGTCTAATGAGTCGATGGGTGGATGTTTGCAGTGTTGATGATTTATTACCTGAGGCCGGTATCAGCGTCTTAGTCGGTGGCCGACAACTGGCGCTATTTTATTTCCCTTTGAACAATGAGCTTTATGCAATTGATAACTACGATCCGTTTAGCCATACTTATAGCTTATCACGCGGCCTGGTGGGTGATATAAAAGGGGAGCCGATAGTTTCGGCCCCCGTTTATAAACAACATTTCATCCTGAAAAGCGGTATTTGTCTGGACGATGAAACGGTTAAGGTTGAGAGCTATCCAGTTCGCATTGTCAACGATCGTGTTGAAGTTTCAATTCCGGAGTAAATAATGACTTACCAATATTATATCGCTGATGTTTTCACCCAAGAGGTATTCAATGGCGCTCAGATTGCGGTTTTCCCGGCAGCTGACGGTCTAACAACAGAACAAATGGCCGCCATTGCAAAAGAAATCAATTTATCTGAAACAGTTTTTGTTTTTCATCTGGAAAGTGCTGAAATGCACCGCAAAATGCGTACATTTTCAGCATTGGGCGAAGAAAAAGATTATGTCGGTCACCCTATTATTGCGACCGCCTATGTCCTCGGTCATTGTGGCGATATCCACTTAAGCGAGGGAATCAATCCATTCATTTTCGAACAAAACAGTGGGCCAGTAGACGTAAACATCAGCGCTAAAAATGGCAAACCTGTTTTTGTCCAGTTCGCCAATAAGGTTTCCTCCGTCATTGACCGTTTTGTCCCCAACGATGAAGAATTAGCCGATTTATTGTCACTCAAAGTTTCCGACCTGGATCATAAAAAATATTCACCGCGCCTGGTTTCCTGCGGCTTACCGTTTCTGATCGTTCCGGTCTGGCAATACAAAAGCGTTCGTCAGGCTCGCTTTAACTATATCGCCTGGAGCCAATCCACTGCGCCACAAACAGCCGCTCAGGAAATTTTGCTGTTTGTACCAAAATCGCCATCGCCGGATGCCGATTTTAATTTACGATTACTCGGTCCTAAAATCGGTCTACATGAAGACCCTCCCGTAGGTAATGTCTTACCAGCTTTTGCCGCTTATTTATGTTCATTTGAATTCACCCAACAAGGTACCCATGCGTTTACCGTAGAACGAGGTGATGAAAACACGCGCCGCAGCATCATCAATATCGAAATGGACAATAAAGGGGGTTCACAACTGCCGATTCGAGTAGGTGGCGAAGGCCTTATTTTTGCCGAAGGCAAAATATTTATCTAACATAGTCCCATTAAATAACACCTCTCCAGTTGAAATAAACAGCTTACATTTCAACTGGAAGAGAGGCCGCTTACATTCAAACCGCTGGCCCTATAACCTCCTCATTTTGGTCCACCAAATAATCCAACCATAAGCTCGATAGTTTTTCTTGTACGGTATTCTGCCGCAAGCGGGCATTCAGATGAGGGAAATCGACTTCGTCCAGATTCTGGTCTTGATTAAAACAGGAATAGACAAAGAAATTAGTACCCGTTTCCGCATCGATATGCTTACACAAACATTGAGCACAGATACCTTTCATCATACATTGCATGGGCGAATTGATGGAGCCGATAGCCTTGTGTTCCGGTAAATAAGGCTTCAAACGACCATGACGCGCTTCTTTGACCGCCGCCATCATTCTATCGGAACCAATCACTATAATTTCATTGACTTCATTCAACGGAATATTGATTTCTCCCAGCTCACCTTTGGCATAACGTTCTATGCTTTCCAGAATATTCCCGACGCAACTCAAATCTTGTGGCCGAGTTGTGGGTAACGGTTTGACGTCTTCGCCCGGATCAACAGACCAGATAATCACATCTGCAGCCGCCTCAATGTCTTCTACTTTAAAAACATCATAATCATGTTTATAGCCAGCAAAATAAAGCACTCGGTTTCCGGCAGCCCGCATGGCTTTGCCAATGGAAAACAGTACGGCATTACCCAGGCCACCGCCCACCAGCATAACAGTTTTATTGTTTGGAATTTCCGTAGGTGTGCCAGTGACCCCCATGAGCACAACTGGGTCACCCACTTTCCAGAACCGACAGAGCTTGGTTGAACTACCCATTTCCAATGCAATCAATGAAACCAGCCCTTGTTCTTTATCCACCCAGGCACCGGTTAAAGCAATACCCTCGCTGGTAAGAGCGGTATCGTTGACGACTGAGGCATAGGCTTCATAGTTTTGCAACCGGTAAAACTGTCCCGGCTCAAAATGTTTAGCTTGCATGGGCGCTTTAACGACGACCTCAACGATAGTCGGCGTCAGACGTTTAACCTCTGTTATGCTGGCCAGAAAAGCGTTGTCCAGTTTTTTCTGAAATGTCTTCAGCTCAGCATCACGTTTAGCTTGTTTTGCCGGATCTAGCTGCTGGATTTCATCTGCAAATAATTCAACAACATAGGGATAGCCATCTTTAGCACTGGCCATAGCCTTAACAACATTACCCGCATAAACCGGATGAGTGTCGCCATAATAAGTAATATAGCGTCCATTTCTCTGATAAGAGGTAAATGGCGCAGGTTTGCCAACTTTCGGCAACCAGGTATCATCCATCGGCGTTAATCGCTGGCTATTCGCTTCAGATTCAGGCTGATAACGCTGAAAAAAATTACCATCCATTTCAAAAACATCGGGATGTTCATTTTGATAAATGGTATTGGGTGAAGTGCCGGCAGCTATATATAGACTGCGTAATGGCACATCTATTTGTTGTCCCCCCACCCATTTCCCATCGTCCTGATGCATTTTTTCGAACCGAACAGCGTTTAGATGCTGATATTCATCGACCAGTGCCTGTTTCGGATTCATGCCTTCAGCCCAGGCGATACCTTCCTCCAGAGCCTTTTCAATTTCTTCATGATTTTGGGTATAAGCCGGTGCATTTTTCATACCCTTGCGATAAAACAGCGTAACGCCGCCCCATTTATCTATCAATGATTGAAAATCAGGCGCTTCTCCAGCCCTTTTGGCACGTTCTCGTTCGGCACGAATGGCTAGTCCATGCGCCATAAATTCTTCCAGAATTTTCTTTTCCTCTTCATCAAATCTGGCCAACACGGTCTCTTGGCCATATTTTTCCGCAAGAATTTCATATCGTTTCAAAATTTTTTCAACCTGGACGGGGTAATATGCCAGCAATTCTGTTGCCGTATCCGTCGCTGTTAAACCGCCACCGATTACACCAGCCGGCAAACGAACTTGCAGATTTGCCATTGAAGCCGTTTTTGCGGCACCGGTTAATTGTAAGCCCATTAAAAAATCCGAAGCTTTGCGAATACCACGCACCAGGTTGTTTTTCAGGCCGATAATGGTGGGTTTACCCGCGCCTACAGCCATAGCAATATGATCAAAACCCATTTCCCAGGCATCTTCAATGGTGACAGTACCTCCAAAACGAATACCACCATACGCTTTGAAAGCATTACGCCGTGCCAGGGTTAGATAAATGACTTTTAAAAAATTTTTATCCCACCGCACTGTAATACCGTATTCAGCAACCCCGCCAAAACCGGCAAGAATACGTTTATCCAGGTCTTCATATAAATCATTAAAATCACGAACAGGTACAGGAGGCACGGTTTCAGAACCTACCAACTCTTCAGGTAAAGGCTCAATTTTCAAACCATCGATACCCACAACCCCAAAGCCTTCATTGACAAGATAATGAGCCAGGGTATACCCCGCAGGCCCAAGCCCGGCAACCAGTATATTTTTACCATTGTAAGGCAGGGCATAAGGCCGCCTTACATTCAACGGATTCCATCGCGTTAAAAAACTGTAAATTTCAAAGCCATAGGGCATGAATAAAACATCGGTCAAGACATTCGTTTCGATTTGAGGAATATTGACAGGTTCGGTTTTTTGATAAATACACCCCCTCATACAGTCATTACAGATGCGGTGGCCTGTTCCGGGGCACATTGGATTGTCAATCATGATAATCGCTAATGCGCCAATATTATCCCCTCGCCTTTTGACAAGATGCATTTCAGAAATTTTTTCCTCTAAAGGGCAACCAATAACGGGAACATTCAGTGGGTTGATTTTGAATGTACCGTCTTTTTTATTTTTCATGCCCTTTGAACAAGAATCGGTATCCCGCTCATGACAATAAATACAGTGGTCAACCTCGTAGAGCACTTCCCGCTGATTAAATCGTTTATCCGTCAATGCAAAACCATCTCGTCTTCTCCGGTGTTCCTTAGGGCCGACCAATGCAACAAAGCCATCGCGCCGATCTTCTTCTGTCTCGACCAAATGTGTGAAATCGGTTTTTTTGGGTGATTTGAACAGGGTCCAGTTTTTCGTTAATGCCTGTAATTCTGTATCGGTTTTAGTAATATAAAGCCATCGTTCTATATAATTGAGTAAGCTATTGACAAGGTCGCTGTCTTCACCGCCCAAATCATCAGAAAAAAACTGACTGGCTTTATCATGGCCAGCCAAGGCACCACGCAAGGACGCCACTTTTTTTACGATGGAATCTTCAGCAAATGGGGCTTCGTTTGCACGACTAAAATGTTGTGAAAGCCGAAACAAATCCGTGCCCATTTCGCTGATTGCCAGTTCTTGATCAACTTGGCCTGAAGCCAGTGCTTCACGCATCAAAGCAACGGCTTTTTTTATATTTTCAATATTCCAGTCGGCAACATTCTCTTTTTTGAATTTTTTGGCCAGTTTATTGACCACCTGCTGACGGAAAAAAAATACCGTTTCAATGTCGTGCCGAATAATATCAGCCTGTTTTTGATGCGCTTGCTCAACATTGAATAATTTAGCGACAAACTGTCCAACATAAGTACCCATTTCAACCAGAATATCTGAAATTTCTTCTGGCTTTAAATGTGCACCCTGGTTTTCCCTGTAATCCAGATAACGCGAAAAAAGCGCCCTGTCGTGTCGCTTAACGCTATCGTCAAATACCTTAAGAAGCAATTCCAATTTCTCAGGATGATATAAATCAGGATAGCTAAACCCCGGAAGACCGAGCGTTATATTAGACATGTTGTTCTCAGAATTAGTCATTGTTTCCAGTGGGTGTCAAAAATTCAACCCGCCACAAATCAAAACCGATGATACTTTGAATATCATAAATGCCTTCGATTTACCATAATCTTCGATTCATGCCGGCAGTTCATTTCAAAACAGTCTTTGAGTTTATACCTTTCAACAGGGAAGCGCCAATATGATGAGTAATTACCGCTCTTATGCAGGTTTTAATCTCTTTATAGCATTTGGATATCTATACCCCAATCTCTATAAATTTCCAAATTTTTCCAAAAAATTTGACACAATGTTCTATTCTTAAAGCTAACTTGAAACTTGGCTTTTTTCGGAATGCAATACCATGACTGATGATCGGGCTTATCGCAAAAACCTGGCAACGGAAGGTTTAGTTTATATTAGTGGCGAAGAAATCGGAATTCGTGTCATCAACCTGTCGATTACGGGTCTTCTGGTTGAATTATTAGATAATGATGTGATTCAGGAAGCCAAGGATATTTTCGAAGCGGCAAAAATATCACCTGTTATCGATATTTATTTACCCAAGCTCCGTATTGCAGGCGAAGCCGAAATTGTCCGCATGGAAAACAAAAACAACAGCATTCAAATTGGCCTGGAGTTTTGTCATATCAATTATGAAGTCGATCATCTGTTGTATCAGCGCAAGGCCTATCGTAAAAACCTGACCGCGCCGGGAAAAATCATGTTTAATGGTGAGACCTATGTTTTTACAACTGAAAATGTCTCTGTCGATGGCTTGATGATCCGTATCGGCGATGAACTAGAGGTTCAGCCAGGAACCATTACCACCTATGAATTCAATCGCTTAGACCTGTCCGGTCAAATCAAGGTGATCTGGTCAACCACCGAAAACTACACCACCCTGATGGGACTGGAATATCTTTATCTGCAAAAAGATGTTGAAGGAATACCGCGCTTTTTCACTTGAATCTGGCCCGATTCCGGTTCTGCCATAAACCGTGAGCCATCGTGTGAGCCTGCTCTTGCGTATCAGCTTTTCCCAAAAACTTTAACACCACCGCCGTTGTGCCAATAATCGTTGCTTCAGCAAATTCATCCTCATACGTTCCCTGCCACAGTTGCTTTAACTGTTCAGGCCTTAATGTATCAGGCCTAATATGACGTCTTTCAAATAGCGCAGGCCATATTTCCTCGCTCAACGTTTGATGATGCACGCTTTGCACCAGGCAATCGACATCCGGGTTGCGCTCAGTTTCGCCACCTTCACCCTTTAAAACCGCCATATGCGGATAGCACAGCAAAAGCGCGGCATTTTGATGCACTTGCCGATAACCGGGGTGAAAAATGCCTTGAATCGTGTATTCAGCATTAAACGGATTTAACAACCTGACCAGTGTATGCACGGGTGAGCGCAAGCCCATCAAAGGGCGTAGCTGAATCATGTCATATAACTTCGGACAAAAAACACGCAACGGCAGATAACTGAATCCATATTGTTGTAGCTGTTGTTGCGCCTCTTCAATCGATCCGGCTGATGCTAACCCTAACATAGCCAGCATATCCTGTGTATAAACCCGATTCTCGCTATGGCCCTCCGCGCCGTGCATCAGAATCCGAACACCATTTTCCGCCAATAACAGCGTTGCCAGAATGAACCAGGGCAAATGACGTCGTTTCCCGGCATAGGACGACCAATCCAGGTCAATATCGAACCCTTGCCTGTCCACCTGAAAACTTTCCCGCGCGGCTTGAACAAATCCTGCCAGCTCTTCGGGCGTTTCTTCCTTAACCCGCATCAGCATTAAAAATGCGCCGAGTTGAATCGGCTCAACGGCATCGGCCATAATCATTTCCATAGCCCGATAGGCTTCATCCTGAGTCAATGGGCGCGAGCCTTTTTTGCCTTTGCCCAGGATTTTGATAAATTCAGCAAATGGATGTTCGTTCATGTGAATCGATACATGAAATAGTGATCAACCAATAAGGCGGCAAAAATACCCGTCAAATACCACAAGGAATACCAAAATGTTTTCATCGCACTGTGATTGTCTTTATGTTGCAACATTCTAATGGCCATATAGATGAAATACAGTCCGAGTACAATAGCGGATGCTAAATAGATAACCCCGCTCATAGCGGTTAAATACGGCAACAGAGTGACGATGAATAATAAAATTGTGTACAACAAAATTTGCAAACGGGTGAATCTGACACCGTGTGTCACCGGTAACATAGGGATTTCAACCTTGGCGTATTCATCCCGCCGGGCAATTGCCAGCGCCCAGAAATGGGGCGGGGTCCAGACAAAAATAATTAAAAACAACAACATTGCATGCGGGTGTAATTCACCGGTTACGGCACACCAACCCAATAACGGCGGCGCCGCACCGGCCGCCCCGCCAATCACAATATTTTGCGGCGTCATATGCTTTAAGTAAACCGTATAAATGATCGCATAACCGATCAATGATAAAAACGTCAGTTCTGCCGTCAAAGGATTCACCAGAAAATACAGGATCAACATCGCGACCACACCTAGAACGCCAGCAAACGTCAAAACATTCACAGAGCTTAAATGGCCCTTGGGCAATGGCCTGTTCTGTGTCCGCCGCATATTGGCATCGGCCGCCTGATCGATATAATGGTTAATCGCCGCGGCCGAGGCGGCCGCCAACCCAATGCCGAGAGTTCCCCAGAAAAACTTATCGAGCGGCGGCATGCCTGGAACGGCCAATAACATGCCGACAATGGCAGTAAAAACAATTAACGTGACCACACGGGGTTTGCACAGTGCTAAATAATTTTTAAATGATGAATATAGGCTATGATGTTGCATTGATGGATTCACAAATCTGCTCGTTAATCGCCTATATTACAGTGAACTAACATTGAATGAAATAGTCGGAATCGCTGTCAGTTTAAAACCAGGAGGGAAAATGAGATTACTGATGTTGCTTTTATTATGTCCTTTTTTTGCACAGGCTGCACAACCTGACGTTTATGAAAAGACCTTGGATAATGGTTTAAAAATACTGGTCAAGCCTGACAGGCGTTCACCGGTTGCCGTGTCACAAGTCTGGTATAAAGTCGGCTCCAGCTATGAGCCCGGTGGTATTACCGGCATTTCTCACATGCTGGAACACATGATGTTCAAAGGCACCCATAAACATCCCGCCGGTGAATTTTCACGACTCATTGCCGAAAATGGCGGCCGCGAAAACGCCTTTACCGGACTCGATTACACCGCTTATTTCCAAACCCTGGAAAAATCCCGTCTGGCCATCAGTTTTGAACTGGAAGCCGACCGCATGCGTCACCTGAATTTGCTGGATGCCGAATTTCAAAAGGAGCGTGAAGTCGTCACCGAAGAACGTCGTATGCGCACCGATGACAAACCCCGTGCCAAGACCCATGAATATTTTATGGCCATGGCGTTCAGTAACAACCCCTATAAAAATCCTGTTATTGGCTGGCCGTCCGATATTGCACATTACACCATCGACGATTTGAAAGCCTGGTACAATCAATGGTATGCACCCAACAATGCCACCCTGGTTGTCGTCGGCGATGTGAATCCCGATGCTGTTTTCAAGTTGGCTGAAAAATATTTTGCACCGCTTAAGCCTGTCAAAATCAAACCCGTTAAACCCCAAACTGAAGTGGAACAACTCGGCCTGCGCAAAATGACCGTCAAACTGCCGGCTAAACTGCCTTATGTCATGCTCGGTTATAAAACCCCTTCGCTTAAAACTGCGCCGCAGGAATGGGAAGCCTATGCGCTGGAAGTGCTGGCGGGCATTTTAGATGGCGGCAACAGCGCCCGCCTGAGCAGTCGTCTGGTGCGCGGTCAGCAACTGGCGGTATCTGCCGGTGCAGGCTACGATTTATATGCGCGCATGTCGTCTTTGTTCATGCTGAATGCGACCCCTTCAGCGGGCAAAACCGTTTTTGATTTGGAATATGCCCTAAAAGATCAAGTCTATCAACTTCAGCGTGAGCTTGTTTCCGATGAGGAATTACAGCGCGTTAAGGCTCAGGTTCTGGCCGATAACATTTATGAAAAAGACTCTAATTTCTATCAGGCCATGCAGCTCGGTATGCTCGAAACCATTGGTCTGAACTGGCACAAAGCCGATGAATATGTCAAAAAAATTCAGCAGGTCACGCCAGAACAGATTCGTCAGGTGGCGCGTAAATATCTTATTGACGACCATCTCAGTGTCGCTTACCTGGATCCTCAACCCATCAAACCTTCTATCCCGTCTCGCAAGGTAGCAGGAGGCCATCATGCGTATTAAAATTTTGCTCATTTTTTTTCTGACATTCAGCTCTTCACTTTGGGCGGCCGCAAAAATAGAACACTGGCAGACTGAGCAGGGCAGCCGGGTTTATTATGTGCATACGCAAACGCTGCCGCTGGTCGATATTACCGTCGGTTTTGACGCCGGCAGTGTTAGAGATGGTGAGAAACACGGGCTGGCTGCTCTGACCGCGGCCATGCTGGATACCGGCGCAGGACGCTGGAATGCCGATGACATTGCCAAACGCTTTGAAAGTGTCGGTGCCCAGTTCGGCAGCAGTGCGTCGATCGAAATGGCCAGCCTGAGTTTGCGCAGTCTGACCGAAACAGCGTTGCTCGATAAAGCGGTGAGCACATTGAAAACCATCTTGAGCCAGCCGACCTTCAATCCAGTCGATTTTCAACGCGAACAAAAACGAACTCTGGCGGCTTTAAAGCATCGTGAAGAATCACCCGGCGCAGTCGCTCACTTAGCGTTCATGAAAGCGTTGTATCATGACCATCCTTATGCCTATCCGTCTTTGGGATACCGTAAAACGGTAGCGCAACTCACGCCCCAGGATTTACGTGACTTCTATCAGCGCTATTATCTGGCCAATAATGCCATTATCGTCATTGTTGGTGATATCAATCGCCGCCAGGCTCAGCAACTGGCGACTTCATTATCGACCGCATTGCCGACAGGACGAAAACCTGAACTTGTTCCTGATGTTCCCATGCCGAAAAAAGGCATACTGCAGCATATTTCATTTCCGTCAACACAAACCCATATTTTGGCCGGATTACCCGGCAGTGCCCGTAAAGACCCGGATTATTTCCCGCTGTATGTCGGCAACCATATTCTGGGCGGCAGCGGCCTGGTCTCACGCCTGTTTAAAGAAGTGCGAGAAAAGCGCGGTCTGGCCTATAGTGCCTACAGTTATTTGTCGCCGATGACGCATAAAGGGCCTTTCATTATGGGATTACAAACCCGAAATAACCAAACCCGGAAGGCTTTGCAAGTTATGGAAAACACCTTGTCTGACTTTATCCACAACGGCCCGAGCGAAAAAGAATTGATCGCCGCCAAGAAAAATATTACCGGCGGCTTTGTCATGCGCTTTGACACCAATAAAAAATTAAGCCAGTACGTTACCATGATCGGCTTTTATCAATTACCGTTAAATTACCTGGATACCTTTCAGGATAAAGTCAATGCAGTCACAGCAGAGGCGATAAAAAACGCCTTCTCGCGCCGGATTGACCCGGCTTTGTTACAAATTGTGACCGTCGGCGGTCAATGATGCGCAACAAACTGCGCATTATTGGCGGCCAATGGCGCAGCCGTCAATTACCCTTCCAGGATGCCCCGGGCCTTAGACCTACGCCGGCCCGGGTCCGCGAAACGGTGTTTAATTGGCTGCAACATGACATCGCCGGTCGTCGCTGCCTGGATCTTTACGCCGGCAGTGGCGCACTGGGCGTAGAAGCGGCTTCGCGTGGCGCTAAACTCGTCCTTCAGGTCGAAAACAACGCCCAGGTTTGCCGCCAACTCCATAGTAATAAGAAAATACTGAACGCCGCTCAAATCAGTATCGTTCAACAAGATGTTTTCCGTTTTCTGGGTTCAGACGAAATACAGAGCTTCGATATCGTTTTTCTTGACCCGCCTTTCAAGCAAGGTCTGGCCGTTCAAACCTGCCAATGGCTGCAACAAAAAGGCTGGCTGGCTGCCGATGCGAAAATCTATGTCGAAGTCGAAAAAAACCTTTCTCTAGCTGGCATCCCTGAGAACTGGCAGCAGCTACGACAAAAATCGGCCGGAGAGGTTGATTATTATTTGTTTGCCAATCATGCCGATAACCGTTGAAACGCCACGCCTCAAGACAAAACGATCAACCCGATGTGATTGATGTCATGTCGGGAACTTAAGCCGCCCTGTATCGTTCTATTCAATCCGAAAAATGCATATATGGGCGTATAAAATCCATTTTGGATGTTAGAATAAAAAATATTTGACCCCATTTTCGGTAACCCCATTAAATTCAGAGGACATTATGCGTAACTGGAAACTGTTACCTGTTTTGGCGCTTGCAACGATCATTGTTGCCGTTGTTTTATACGTTGCATTCTATTTCTTTTTCCTCGATCTGTTTGTCGACTTGTGGTGGTTTCGCTCACTGGATTTTGAGGGCTATTTCTGGCTTCGATTGCTGTACCGTTTTATTCTATCCGGCGGCGTCACCCTGGTTTTTTTCAGCATATTCTTTTTCCATTTCTGGATCGCCTCACGCTATTTAGGTTTGAATCCACCTGATGACGTTTTGCTTGATGCCGATAAACGCCGGCGTTTTCAACGCTTTGCCGACGTCTTCATGAATGGTTCAATCAAAATCTATACGCCTCTTTCTTTGTTGCTGGCTATCGTTGTCGCGATCCCGTTTTATGAACAATGGGAACAGGCGTTATTGTTTTTCTTTGGTGAAAGTTCAGGACTTGTCGATCCGGTTTATGGTCAGAATGCCAGCTTTTACATGCTGTCCTATCCTATTTACATGCTGATTCAGCAGGAACTGCTTTATACGGCGGCTATTCTTTTTTTATTGGTCGGTATTCTTTACTGGCTGGAGCATGTTTTTGTCCCGAATCAAAATCAGGAATATCCTTTAGGTGCAAAAATCCACCTCACCATCTTAATGGGATTTGTGGTGATGTTCGTCATTTGGGGATTTATACTGGATCGCTATTCCCTGCTTTACGTGAGCAACCATGAGCCGGTCTTCTTTGGCCCCGGCTTTGTTGACATGCGCTTTTATCTGCCGTTAATCTGGCTGTCTATCGTGACCTTTCTGGCCGTTGCCATTACAGCCGGCCTGTTCATTTTCTCCAAAAAACACCGAATTAAATGGCCTTTTCTGGTCTCGCTTGCCTTGTTTGGATCAGTACTTGGCCTGGAGAAAGTCAAGATTATTCCCGATTTGATGAACCAACTCATCGTACAACCGAATCCGGTAGAGGCTGAGGGCAGTTTCATGAAATACAATATTGATGCCACCCTGGATGCCTATGATTTAAATAAAATAAAAATTATCGATTATCAAGTATCACTAGATGCCAGTCAGGATATTAAAGACTGGTCGACCAAGAAGCATTTTGAAAATATTCCTGTGTGGGATCGTGAATTCCTCCAGGATGTTTATCAACAACTTCAGAGTATCCGTCCTTATTATCGTTTTCCGCTGGTCAATGAAGACCGCTATTTTCTAAACGGACATCATCAGCAGGTCAATTTGTCGGCGCGAGAATTAAATATTAATAAACTTCCGTTAGAAGCCCAAAGCTGGGAAAACGCACACTTACGTTATACCCATGGCTACGGTGCCGTTATTACCCCCGCGGCACAGGATGCTGATAAACCTATCGTTTGGTATCTCAGAGATTTAAACTTGTATTCTCCGGTAGGCTTTAAAATCAAGACGCCGGATATTTATTATGGGCTTGAAAAATACACCTATGCCGTTGTTCCAAATAAATTACATGTTGCCGGATTATCCGCATCCAGAAGTGAGGGTCCTTATGATGGTGCCGGCGGAATTCCTATCTCATCCTATTTTAGAAAATTACTGTTCGCCTTTTATTTCAAGGATGAAAAAATATTCTTTTCGACCCATATTTCATCGAAAAGCAAGATGCTGATGCGTCGCAATATCATCGAGAGAATTAATACCCTGGCGCCTTTTCTGCATCTGGACAGTGAACCCTACCTGGTATTGACAAAAGATCGTTTCTACTGGATTCAAGATGCTTACATCTTGTCAAAATATTACCCCGCCTCCAAGCCAGCCGAAAATGATTTTTTTGAAGGCTTGCATGAATTTAACTATGTGCGTAACTCGGTTAAGGTCGTGGTTGATGCCTATGATGGCCATGTGAACTTTTATATTTCTGCACCCAATGACCCGATTATTAGAGCCTATGACCGGGCTTATCCCGGAGTCTTTAAATCATTGGATAAAATGCCGGCCGAACTACGCAAGCATTTGCGTTATCCACGTGATTTGTTCTACATGCAGATGAAAGTGTATGCACGATATCATCAGACCCTACCTGCGCTATTCTACGAACAGGCTGAAACCTGGCAATTCGCGCGCACCCGAAAACACATCATCCGTCCTTATTTTCTCACCATGGATTTCGGACACTGCCATGACCGGGAAGAGTTCGTCATGATCGACCCAATGACGCCGATCCACCAGGATAACCTCAGCATGGTGGGTATGGCCAGCATGCTGAATCATGAAAAATGTGACGACTCGTATGATCCTAATATTGTTATTTACAAATTTAAAAAGGATGTGCAAGTCAATGGCCCTGCACAGGTTGAAGCATTAATCGACCAGGATCCAATTATTTCCAAGCAATTCACACTATGGGATCAACATGGCTCGACCGTAGAACGCGGGCGAATGATTGTGTTGCCGATGAAAAACTCGATTTTGTATGTGCAACCCATCTATCTGATTTCAACCAAGACCAAAATCCCGGAACTGACGCGCGTCATCATCTCCATAGGCAACGAGGTTGTGATGGACAAGACGCTCTGGTCTGCATTTCAGCGTTTACATGACTTGTTTGTTAAAAAAAGGGAGACTGCTCACAGCTCGGGAACAACAATAGGTGAGTAATGGCGCATAAAAAAAGCACCCTGACAATCAGGGTGCTTCAGCGGCAAGCGTATGCAAGAGAAGATTAACTCAGTGTGAGGTTTCTTGTCTTTTGAGCAAAGCCGCGCAAACCTGATCTTCCAAATCCATCCGTTTGGCCAAATCTTCACCTAAGTGCGATAAATTTTGTTCCAGAGCATTGAAATCAATGTCTTTAACCGAATCGAAGTTGTCATTGAAAGCCAGCACCGCATCGGTCGTTTGAACATATGATGAATAAACCTGTTTGACCACTTCAAGAATATATGCACGCCGTTCATTCCCGGATAATGCACGTTCAAACAGACAAAAATGACCAAATGACACATAATCCACCAGAATTTCAGCAAATTGACCAAGAACCGGCGCAAGCTTATCCCCGTGTTCAAATGGTTTTTGTTCTGCAATTTGACAAAATAAAGCCCAGACTTCTTTTCTTTCCTGCTGTAGATCATCGACCATTTTCTGGCTTTGGCCACGCCGCTCCTCATTTTCTGAAACAATTGCCGACATATTTAATCTCCACCCAGACTGATGGGACTCTTCATAAATCATCCCATCCTTTTTCACGTTAGTAGGGTCGCAATTTAAGTGAACTCTTATAAAATTGCAACAATTAATTAAATTTTAAGGCAAACATGCTAAAGATTTCAGTCATTATTCCAACCTACAATCGCCGTGATACACTGGTAACCGCACTTAAGTCTGTCGCGCAACAAAGCTACCCCGCGCATGAAATCATCGTCATTGATGATGGATCAACGGATAACACCTGCAACCTGCTTAAACATCAATTTCCGACTATCCATGTGATATGCCAATCCAATCAAGGGGTCAGTCATGCCCGTAACCGCGGTATCGAGCATGCAACAGGTGATTGGCTGGCATTTCTGGATTCGGATGATGAATGGCTACCGCACAAACTTGAAACCCAGGTGCAACACTTAGTCGACAGCCCCGAATATAAGGTTTGCCATACAGAAGAAATCTGGATACGTCACGGCAAACGTGTCAACCCGATGAAAAAGCATCAAAAAAGCGGTGGTTGGATTTTTCGGCGCTGCCTGCCATTATGCGCCATGTCGCCCTCTTCCATTCTGATTCATCGTGAGGTATTCGAATCGGTCGGAGGGTTTGATGAGTGGCTACCGGCTTGCGAAGATTACGACTTATGGCTAAAAATCACAGCCCGCTATCCCGTGTTATTTATTCAACAACCCTTGATTATCAAATATGGCGGTCATGCCGACCAATTGTCTGCCCGCTACTGGGGTATGGACCGGTTCAGAATTAAAGCACTGCAAAATATTATCGACAGCGGTATCCTAAAACCTGATGACCGGGCTGCGGCCATCGCCATGCTGATCAAAAAATGCCGCATTTACAGCCAGGGTGCCCTGAAACGCGACAAGACTGAAGAGGTCGAAAAATACCGGCATATTATGGAACGCTATCAATGAACACATCGCCCCAATTATTCTTTTTTTGCGCCTTACACTGTGAGGCAAAACCTGTCATTGCCTATTATCGGCTGAAAAAATCCAACGACAACCACCCTTTCGCCATTTATCGTCATGACGAGGTCATCTTGACCATTACCGGTGTCAACAAAAACAATATGGCCGCCGCCGTGGCATACACACTGGCGCTGTTCCCGGCATCGAACCCGATGTTGCTCAACCTGGGTATTGCCGGTCATAAGACAAAAGCGCTGGGCAGGCTGTTTTTAGCCGATAAAATCACCGATTCCACGCAGCCGGACAGCGTTTTTTATCCGCAATGGGTGGGCGGACTGCCAATAGCGGACTTTCTGCCCTTACACACCCTTGCACAACCTTCATCGCAATACCCGGACACCGCATTATGCGATATGGAAGCCTCGGCGTTCTATCAGATTGCGGTAAAGTTCAGCAGCGTTGAATTGATCCATTGCATCAAAGTTGTTTCCGATAATGCCGAGCATTCCAGCTTCGAAATCAATGCGCAAAACGTCACTGGCTGGGTTGCAGACGCTATCGAATATATTAGCGCTATTGCAGACCATCTCTGCGCGCTGCGGCAACACGCCTTATCACCTAGCCATCCACAACGCGCCGAAATCCTTGCGCGCTATCACTTTTCTGTCACGTCTAAAGCACGCCTGGATCAGCTATTACAACGCTGGCAACACTTAAATAAGCATCAATCCATTCCTCTTGAACAAATCCCGGCTAAAAATGGCAAGCAATTTTTGCATTGGCTGGCGCAACAATCCCAGCCATTCAGGCTATGAAAAATCGATAAAACCGTGTTTGGTAATCGCGATGACAAAAATCCCGATATAACAGGCGATGGCGCCCAAAAAAACCAGCCATCGTTTTGCGCCCTGACTGCGCATCGCGATAACGCCTAAGATGATATAAACTATCAAGAGAGTCAGCTTACTGATAATCCAGCCATATTCCTTATCCAGCCATTGACCATAAAAAACCAGCGTCACACCGCTTAATAACAAACCGGTATCAATAATATGCGGCGCTATTTTCAACCATGTCTGTTGCAGCCATTCGGACTTGAATTGTGACAACCCCATCCGCCCACTAAAACTGACAAACGATAAAACAACAAAAAATAAATGAATCGATTTCAACACTGTACTCCTGAATAAATCGATGAGCCGGTCGATGCGACTCAGTCGTATTTGATGTATTTAAAACGTGGATCATCTGGCGTGCCTTCCAACGCGCCACCTTCAAGGCCGGGTTGCCACATAACGACATCTTCAATCTTTTTCGCCAACTCGAAATCCTTATTGGTAATGCCTTTGGCCGCATGATTCATCAATTTCACAATCACAAAAGCATAAGACACAGTCAGATCAGGGTGATGAAATGCCGCTTCAGCCAAATGGCCCACCGTATTCACCACCATCAACGTCGATTTCCAGCCACTGGTTTTATATTTACGCCGGATCCAGCCCTTTTCCAGGTACCAATGCGGTAATTCCTGCTTTAACCGTTCGATGACTTCTTCATCGTTATAGGTTTCTTCATGTTTTCGTTCACGCCAAGCCATTACGCTCTCCTGTCAAAGATTGTTTTAAAAAGACGGCAGTCCCCGGTGCACTCATCGCGGGGATGTTGCTTACTCGGCTCTTCTTATCGCATACACGGCTCCCAAAAAGACCAATGTACTCGGCAACAAGGCCATCAGCACCGGATTGAAGCCATAAACCAATCCTAAATGCCCGGAAATTCGGTCAACAATGTTGAACATCAAACCGATAATAACGCCCATCATAATCCGCGCGCCAGCACTAACGCCACGCCGGATACCAACGACAAAGGGGATAGAAACCATCAGCATGGCAAATATCGCTAATGGATTAAACACCCGTGCCCAAAAAGCCTGCTCATAGGTCTTGACATTTTGATTGTTGTCACGCAAAAACTGAATATATTTATATAACTCCACAATCGGCATTTCTTCTGCCGTGATCACAATTGAATCCATCAATCCCGGTTCAATCGCTGTTTGCCAGATTTCAGTCTCTTTTTGTTCGGCTAAAACAGTCTTATCTGTAATCTCAGACTGAACAACCTGCTGTAAACGCCATTGCCCTTCATTTAAAAAAACAGCTTTTTTGGCCTGTTTCCATAATACTAAATGCTGATTGTTAAACCGATATATACTCACGCCCGCCAATATATGTTCTTCCGGAACCTGTGCGACATGAATAAAAAAATCGTCCTCTCTCAACCACATACCATAAGGCGTACTCACAACGGGTTTCGTATTTTGTGCTTCAGCGCGAAATATTTGCGCTTTTTGCTCCGATTCAGGCGCAATCATTTCGCCAACCAGCGAACCAATAATTACCAGAAATATACCCGCCAGCATAATGCTGCGTATAATCCAGAAGATCGAACATCCCGCTGCACGCATGGCAATAATTTCCCGGTTATTCGCCATGGCACCGACCACGAACAAACTACCCAATAACGCTGCAGAAGGCATCAATTCATAAAATGTACGCGGCGTAATCAATAACAAAAAAAGTCCAATTTCTTTTAAGTCATAATGCCCGACACCCAAATCTTTCAATTCATCACTGAAGGTTACCAGTGTAAACAACGTATTCAAGAGCAACTCGGCAAGCAATGCGCCTTTAATAATTTCCCAGACGATATAGCGTGTCAGTACCTTCATTTAAAAACCTGCTGTTTTACCCATTTCCAGCCGTATAAGCGCACTAATAACACCATCCCGGTCAGAAACATAAGCCCGTAAACCAAAATATAACCTTGCCAGGGTAACAGTGCACCCGACACGACCCAACTCTGCGTCACCCTTTTCAAATTAGCGTAGATAAAATAAATTGCAAACGCGACCAACAAGCTGCCGTAAACACCGCCCCGCGGGCTCAATTTAGCCAGGGGCACAGCTAAAAAGGCCAGAAAAAATACGCCTAAAGGCACTGACAGACGGTTTTGCAATTCGACAATTATTTTTACATCATCTGTCGCCAGCAAAGCGTCAACAGGCAAAGCGTTTAAATGCAAGGAAACGGCGCGACAAGCCTGTTCAATCAGTACCCCATATTGTGCAAAAGATTCCAGTATAAAATTCCTATGCCCCGGCTTCCCCTGTACACGTTCACCCTCGCCAAGAATCAAAAACAGGCCATCGGGGTGATATCGCAACATGCCTGTATCGGCGCTCACAATGGCCTTGTTGCCATTTTTCGCCTTGGTTTGCATAAACACATGCTGCATTTGTTCGTCTTTATCCACCTCTTCAGCATAAAAAACAATGCGCCCTTGCCGATATTCGCTGAAACGCCCCGCTTCAATGCCCTTAACATTCAAAGTGCTTTGATCTTTTTCGGTCAAAATCTGCATTTGTGCTTCCGCCCAAGGCGCAACCGTTAACGATAACCCGCCAGCCACAATCATCAATGGGATAACCAGCATAAATACCGACTTATAAATCAAACCGGTACCACCGCCCGCCGAAGCAATAGCCGCCATTTCCTGGTCACGATACATTCTGCCCAACACCATTAAAACCGCCATAAATACAGCCGCCGGAAAAAATAAAGTCGATACCACAATGATCTTATACCCCAGCATACCCATTACTGCATCAACCGATAGCTGTCCATCAATCGCTTTGGCTAAAATCCGGATAAATTTACGACTGACAATAATCACCACAATAACCGATAAGATGGCCAGCATCGTTTTAAACAAATCCTTAATGATCATTTTATCCAGAATGGTCATTTTCTCATTTCTCCATGGCTCCCCACGTTGTGTTCAAACATATATTCGTTATTCTGTTGTATAATTTTGATGAATATTTTTTAACCCACTTATCATACAGGCATTATGGATTATTCTATAGAAAGCTCCACGACAGACAATCTCAAAACCGAATGCTTAATTGTTGGCGTTTTTGAGAATCGCCAACTGCCTAAAATAGCGACCACGCTGAATCAACAATATAACAATCTTATTGATACCGTCATCGAACAAGGTGATATTAGCGGGAAGAATGCCGAAACCTTATGGCTTAACTATCTTCCAGAGCACTCAATCAAGCGCATTTTACTGGTAGGCTTCGGCCAGTCCGACAAAATCGACCGCAAATCTTTCCGTAAAGCATTAGCCGCGGCCGCTAAAGCCTTAAAAAGCAGCAAATTAACGTCAGCGACAGCCGCATTAACAGACATTGATGTCCCACAATCCGATAATGCCTGGAAGGTCAGACAAATTATTGAGGTCTTCAACGATACCTTATATCAGTATGATGCCACTAAAAATATTGAAGACAATAAAATCACCCTGCAACAGATTAAAATTTTAGCCGATAACGACACATTAAGCTCGGCAGAAAAAGGCCTGCAACAGGGGCTGGCCATTGCGCACGGCATGGACTTGACCAAACAACTTGCCGACCTTCCCGGCAATATCTGCACCCCTAGTTATCTGGCTCAACAAGCTGAATTATTAGCCGAACGGTTTGATAAGCTTGACGTGGAAATCCTGGAAGAAAGCCATATGGAAGCCTTGGGCATGGGGGCCCTGCTTTCGGTCACCCGAGGCAGCCGCCAACCGGCCAAACTGATTACGCTGAACTATCAAGGCACGGGCTCTGACACCCGCCCTATCGTTCTGGTCGGCAAAGGGCTGACCTTTGATGCCGGCGGCATCAGCCTCAAGCCCGGCGCCGGCATGGATGAAATGAAATACGATATGTGCGGCGGCGCGACGGTGCTCGGCACCTTACAAGCCGCCGTGGAACTGCAACTGCCGTTAAATATCATCGGCCTGATCCCGTCGTCCGAGAATCTGCCCGATGGTGATGCCAACAAGCCTGGCGATGTCTTGACCAGCATGTCAGGTAAAACCATTGAAGTCCTCAATACCGATGCCGAAGGCCGTTTGATACTGTGTGATACACTGACCTACGCGGCCAAATTCAATCCGGAAGTCGTCATTGACCTGGCGACATTGACAGGTGCCTGTCTGGTCGCATTGGGTCGCGTACCCAGTGGTTTACTCGGTAATGATGATGCCTTGTGTGACGATTTGATTCAGGCCTCAGAAGTGGCCTGTGACAGTCTCTGGCGCTTGCCTTTATGGGAAGACTATCAGGAACAGTTAAATTCCAATTTTGCGGATATTGCCAATATCGGCGGCCGCGATGCCGGCACCATTACCGCCGCGTGTTTTTTATCGCGATTTACCGAAGACTACCGCTGGGCGCATCTGGATATTGCAGGCACCGCATGGCGCACCGGTCATGAAAAAGGCGCAACCGGCAGGCCGCTGCCCTTGCTGACCCAATATCTGCTCAACAGGGCCGATGCCTGAGGCGATTTTTTATGTGTTGGCGTCTGAATCGGAAACAGAGCGCCAGCACTTTGCCTGCCGCTTGATTGAAAAAATCTATCGCGGCGGCCAATTCTGTTATGTTTTGACCGACTCAAATCAACAAAGCCAGCAAATGGATGATTTATTATGGACATTCCGCGCCGGCAGCTTTGTTCCGCATAGCGTCTATCAGCAAGATGCGCCTGACGCTGACGAGATTGATGACGTTTTAATCAATGGCGATCCGATACCAAACAAGCGGCGGGATATCGTCGTGAACCTGTCTAACCATATCCCGCAGCACGTTGAGCGCTGCCAAAAAATCGTGGAAATACTGACCTCTGCGGAAGCAAGCCGAAAAATGGGGCGACAACGTTATCGCCATTACCAGCAAGCCGGCTTCAAAATAACTACGCATAATATGGCAGACAAACACAAACAGACTAACCCTTCTTGATGATTCAGACACAATAAGAAATCCATGGAAAAAACTTACGCACCACACGCAATCGAACAACGCTGGTATGACACCTGGGAACAAAAAGGCTATTTTGCCCCGCAAGGTGACGGTGAATCCTACTGCATTATGATTCCGCCGCCGAATGTCACCGGTAGCCTGCATATGGGCCATGCCTTTCAGGACACCATTATGGACGCCCTGATTCGCTACCACCGCATGAAGGGGAACTGTACCTTATGGCAAGCCGGTACCGATCATGCCGGTATCGCCACCCAAATGGTGGTAGAACGCCTGATCAATGCCGAAGGCAAAACCCGCTTTGATTATGGCCGGGAAAAATTTGTCGAAAAAGTATGGGAATGGAAACAGCAGTCTGGCGGCACCATCACTCGCCAGCTGCGCCGCATGGGCGCTTCGTTGGACTGGAGCCGGGAACGCTTCACCATGGACGAAGGCATGTCAAAAGCAGTGCAGGAAGTTTTTATCAACCTGTATGAAGAAGGCCTGATTTACCGCGGTAAACGTCTGGTCAATTGGGATCCGGTGTTGCATACGGCGGTATCGGATCTTGAAGTCTTGTCGGAAGAAGAAAATGGCGCCATGTGGCATATGCGCTACCCATTTACCAATGGCAGCGGCCATTTAATTGTGGCCACAACCCGCCCCGAAACCATGCTGGGTGATGCCGCTGTAGCCGTCCATCCGAATGATGAACGCTACCAACACCTCATTGGCGAAACCGTCGAATTACCCTTGACCGGTCGTAAGATTCCGATTATCGCCGATGATTACGTCGACCCTGAATTCGGCACCGGTTGCGTTAAAATCACGCCGGCACATGATTTCAATGATTATGAGGTCTGGAGCCGACATCGTGATATGTCGGCGATTGCCGACCAACCGCATGGCGGTTTGATCAATATTTTTACGGTCGATGCCACCATTCGCGATAATGACGATAACTTCAATCTCATTCCTCAGGCTTATATCGGGCTGGATCGCTTTGATGCCCGCAAACAAATCATCGCCGATCTGGAACAACAAGGACTTCTGGAAAAGATTGAAGATCACAAACTGATGGTTCCGCGCGGCGATCGCAGCGGTGCCGTCATTGAACCATTATTGACCGATCAATGGTATGTCAAGGTCGAACCCCTGGCAAAACCGGCCATCAAGGCCGTCGAAAACGGCGACATCAAATTTGTCCCCGATAACTGGAAAAACACCTACTTTGAATGGATGCGTAACATTCAGGACTGGTGTATTTCCAGGCAAATCTGGTGGGGACACCGAATTCCGGCCTGGTATGACGAACAGGGCAATATCTATGTCGGCCGCAATGAACAAGAGGTGCGAGAAACGCATCAATTAGCCGCCGATTATCCCTTAAAACAGGACGAAGATGTTCTCGACACCTGGTTTTCATCCGCCTTGTGGCCTTTCTCAACGCTCGGCTGGCCCGAGCAAACACCTCAGCTTGCCAGGCATTATCCAACCAGCGTGCTGGTCACAGGCTTTGACATTATTTTCTTCTGGGTCGCCAGAATGATTATGATGGGGCTTAAATTTCAGGACGACGTTCCCTTCAAGGAAGTTTATATCCACGGACTGGTACGCGATGCCGACGGCCAAAAAATGTCCAAATCCAAAGGTAATGTCCTTGATCCGATTGACCTGATTGACGGCATAGACCTTGAGTCGCTGGTTAAAAAACGTGTTTCCGGCATGATGCAGCCTCATCTGGCGGCAAAAATCGAAAAAGCCACGCGCAAACAATTCCCAGATGGTATTCCTTCCTTCGGCACCGACGCCTTGCGCTTCACCTTCGCCTCACTCGCCTCGACCGGCCGTGATATTCGCTTTGACCTGGCGCGTACCGAAGGTTATCGGAATTTCTGTAACAAGCTGTGGAATGCCGCCCGTTATGTGCTGATGAATACCGAAAATCAGGACAATGGCTTATCCGCCGAAGCGATTGAATTTTCGCAGGCTGACCGCTGGGTTACCTCACGCCTGAATCAGATGAGCGAACAGGTTCATAAAGACATTGCACTGTATCGATTTGACCGGGTTGCACACGCCATCTATGAATTCACCTGGAATGAATACTGTGACTGGTATCTGGAATTGGCCAAAATTTCCCTGCAATCGGAAAACCCGGCCTTGCAGAGAGGTACCCGTAAAACCTTGCTATCCGTTCTGGAGCAACTCCTGCGCATCGCCCATCCATTGATTCCATTTATCACCGAAGAAATCTGGCAACGTGTGGCACCACTGGCAGGGATTGAAGGCGAAACTATTATGTTACAGCCCTATCCTGAAGCCGATAACACACAGATTGATACCGATGCCATCGAACAAATTCAATGGGTGATGGAATTTATTCTGGGCACCCGCCGCATTCGAGGCGAAATGAACATTGCACCCGGCAAGCCATTACCGGTCTTGTTGAAAAACGGTAACGATAAAGACAAAGCCTTTGTCGAAAACAACCAGACTTATTTATCCAGATTAGGCCGACTGGCCTCTATCGAATGGCTGGATGACAATGCAGCAGAACCTGAATCAGCCATTGCGTTAGTCGGCGAAATGCGTATTTTAATTCCGATGGCCGGTTTAATTGATAAAGCCGCTGAATTGGCACGACTGGATAAAGAAATCCAGAAGATCGAAAAAGAACTGCCACGTATCGAAGGTAAACTGAACAACCCTAAGTTTATAGACAAAGCACCTGCTGAAGTCATTGATAAAGAAAAACAAAAACAGAACCGGCTGCAAAAAAACCTGCAGGAACTGCGCGAGCAACGGAAAAAAATAGCTGCGCTATAAACCACAGCCCTCTGCCAGAATCATCGTTCTGGCAGAGGCGTTGCCCCCGCCCTCAATTCAAATTTTATCCAACATACCTTAGACAAAAGCCACTTTTCCACTATTATTAGGTTACCGTTTTAAACGAGTATTTTTGCTATTCATGTCAACTTCTGCAAATGAATTACAATTTAGCGGGCTTGCCCGATGTCTGGTTAGTGAAGGTGTATTAACCAAAGAAGCCGCGCAACTCGCGCTGGCAGCATCCGCTAAACAAAAAATATCATTAATCAGTTATCTGGTTAATCACGACAAGATTGATAGCCATATTCTTGCCAGTATTGCGTCGCAAGAATTTGGCGTCCCTTTTTTCGACCTGGACGCAATTGATGTCTCTGTCCTGCCCACAAAATTACTTGATGAAAAGCTGATTCGCCAGCATCACGCCTTACCGCTGTTCAAACGCGGTAATCGCTTGTTCGTCGCCACATCGGATCCAACCAACTTCCAGGCGCTGGATGACATAAAATTTCACACTCGCCTGAATACCGAAAATATTCTGGTCGAAGAAGACAAACTCAGTAAGACGATAGACGCCGCTTTAGAGGCCGCGGATACGTCAATGAATGATCTTCTGGATGAAGACTTGGATAATATCGACATTTCTTCAGGTGAAGACGAAGGACCCGCAGAGGATACTTCCGATGTCGATGATGCCCCCATTGTCCGTTTTGTCAATAAAATCCTGCTGGATGCGATTAAAAAAGGCGTTTCGGATATTCACCTGGAACCTTTTGAAAAAACATTCCGCATCCGCTATCGCAGTGATGGCATTTTGCATGAAGCAGCCTCGCCACCGGTCAATATTTCAAACCGGATTATTTCCCGTATCAAGGTCATGTCACGTATGGATATCGCCGAGCGCCGTGTCCCTCAGGATGGCCGGATCAAAATGCAACTCTCCAAAAACCGAGCGATTGATTTTCGGGTCAACACCTGCCCAACCTTATACGGTGAAAAGGTCGTTCTCAGAATATTAGACCCCACCAGTGCCCAGATGGGCATTGAAAAATTAGGCTTTGAACCGGAGCAGCAAGAACTTTTTTTAAGCGCAATCCACAAGCCTTATGGCATGGTTCTGGTCACAGGCCCGACCGGAAGCGGTAAAACAGTCTCTCTCTATACCGGTCTCAATATCCTGAACAGCATGGAAAGAAATATTTCCACGGCAGAAGACCCCGTGGAAATCACCGTTGAAGGCATTAACCAGGTCAATGTCAATCCCAAAGCCGGCCTGACCTTTGCCGAAGCCTTGAAGGCCTTTCTGCGGCAAGACCCTGATATTATCATGGTGGGTGAGATCCGTGACCTGGAAACGGCCAGCATTGCCATAAAAGCCGCGCAAACCGGCCACCTGGTTTTATCCACCCTGCATACCAACGATGCGCCACAAACCATCAACCGCCTGATGCAAATGGGCATCGAGCCATTCAACATCGTGTCGGCGATAAACCTGGTCATGGCCCAGCGCCTGGCCCGCCGCCTCTGTGAGCACTGTAAAAAACCCGCCGATTATCCTGAAAAAACCTATCTCGATGCCGGTTTTAAAGCTGATGAAATCAATGATCTTGAAATTTTTATCGCCAATGAAGACGGCTGCGAACATTGTACCCGTGGCTATAAAGGCCGCGTCGGGATTTACCAGGTGATGACGATCAGCGAAAACATGCGTGCGCTGATTTTAAAAGGCGGAAATGCGATGGAATTGGCAGAATTATCGCTCAGTGAAGGTATAAATGATTTACGTTTATCCGGTTTACTGAAAATCAAACAAGGCATAACCTCACTCGAAGAAATCGACCGCGTCACCAAGGAATAACCATGGCAGAAAAAACAGAAACCCTGATTGATTTTATCTGGGAAGGGTTCGATAAGCAGAAACAAAAAACCAAGGGCGAAATCAGCGCCAAAGACGCAACCGCCGCCCGTCTCGAATTACGCAAAATGGGAATCCGGGTTATTAAAATAAAACCCAAGCCCAAACCACTGTTCACAAAAAGAGCCCAACCAATTACGCCGGGTGATATTGCCGTTTTCGCGCGGCAATTGGCAACCATGTTAGAAGCTGGAGTACCCTTGGTCCAGGCACTTGACATTGTGGGCCGCGGCCATGAAAACCCAAGTATGGCCGATATGCTATTATCCATAAAAGCCGATATTGAAGGGGGCGATACGCTGGCTCAGGCGCTCCGAAAAAAGGGCATCTATTTTGACGACCTGTTTTGCAACCTGGTGGAAGCCGGTGAACAAGCGGGTGTATTAGAAACCTTGCTGGATAAAATCGCGACCTATAAGGAAAAGTCTGAATCCATCAAGAAAAAGGTCAAAAAAGCATTGACCTACCCTATTGCCGTTTTAGTGGTCGCCTTTATTGTCACCGCCATACTGCTCATCTTTGTCGTGCCCGTATTCGAAGACTTGTTTAAAAGTTTTGGCGCCGACCTTCCAGCCTTTACCCAATTTGTTATTCATTTATCTGAATGGGCGCAGGAATGGTGGTGGGTCGTTCTGGCGATCATCGCAGGAACGGCGTATACATTTAGCTATTTCAAAAAACGCTCACATAAATTCAATCAGACTCTGGATAGAATCCTGTTAAAAATTCCGGTTGTCGGCATGATTCTTGAAAAATCTGCCATTGCCCGTTTTGCCCGAACACTCTCCACCATGTCCGCTGCGGGCGTACCGCTGGTTGATGCCTTGGAATCAGTCGCCGGTGCCTGTGGCAACAGCGTGTTTTATGATGCGGTAATGCAGATGCGTGAAGATGTCTCAACCGGTCAGCAATTGCAATTCTCCATGACGCAGACAGGTATCTTTCCGCACATGGTCATACAAATGGTCGCCATTGGTGAAGAGTCAGGCTCAATTGATGCCATGCTGGATAAAGTTGCCGATTTTTTCGAAGAAGAAGTCGATAACCTGGTGGATAATTTGAGCAGTTTGATGGAACCGATTATTATGGTGATTCTCGGTATTCTAGTCGGTGGCCTGATCATCGCTATGTACTTACCTATCTTCAAACTTGGCGCCGCCGTCGGCTAACACAAAACGATGACTATCATAGCGTTACTAAAACAATTCCCGCTGATACTCACAAGCATTGTCTTTATTCTGGGGCTACTGGTCGGCAGTTTTTTAAATGTCGTCATCTACCGCTTGCCGGTCATGATGAACCGCGCCTGGCGGAAAGAATGTCTGGACTATCTGGAAATGGAATCCGACACAGAACAATCGCCATTCAATCTGTCTGTGCCACACTCACACTGCCCAAAATGTAAAGCACCGGTCAAACCCTGGCAAAATATTCCGGTGCTGAGTTATCTACTGTTAGGCGGCAAATGTCATCACTGTAAAACGCCTATTTCGATTCGTTATCCCTTGATTGAAGCCTTCACCGCTGTATTATCCGCCATTGTCGCCTGGCATTTTGGTTTCAGTCCCGTGTTGTTATTTGCCTTAGGTTTAACCTGGGTGTTAATCGCCTTGAGTTTCATTGATATTGATCATCAATTACTGCCCGACCAGCTCACCTTGCCCACGCTGTGGCTGGGTATTTTGCTCAATGTATTTAATTTATTTACCGATCTTGAATCCAGCGTTATCGGTGCAATGGCCGGTTATTTGATCCTCTGGTCAATTTATCAGCTGTTTAAACTGTTCACCGGTAAAGAAGGCATGGGTTATGGTGATTTCAAGTTACTCGCCTTGCTCGGCGCCTGGCTGGGCTGGCAATACCTACCACTCATCATCCTGTTATCTTCCCTGGTTGGCGCCATTATTGGCATTGCTATGATTGTGTTTGTCAAACACGACCACCGTCAACCCATCCCGTTTGGCCCCTATCTGGCTGCGGCAGGCTGGCTCGCGTTGATTTGGGGCAACCAACTCAATCAACTCTACCTCAATGCAACAGGCCTCTAACCCACCCTTAAAAATCGGCTTGACCGGCGGCATCGGCAGCGGCAAAAGTACCGTTTGCAAATTGTTTGCCGCCTTTTCAATTCCAGTTATCGATGCTGATATCATTGCCCGTGAAGTGGTTACACCCGGACAAGCCGGGCTCGCCCAAATCCAGCAGAATTTTGACGACATCCTGTTACCCGACGGTACCCTGGATCGTAAAAAACTGGGGCAAATCATTTTTGCTGACCCTGCCAAAAAACAATGCCTGGAAAATATCCTGCATCCTTTGATTTACCAGCGTTTGAAAACCGAAGCGGCGACACAACCCGGTCCTTATGTCATCCTCGCCATCCCGTTATTATTTGAAACGAACATGACTGATCTGGTCGATCGTATTTTGGTCATTGACTGCCCGGAAGACTTGCAATTTCAGCGTGTTAAACAACGCGACCGATTAGACGATGAGCAAATCCAGCGTATCATCGCCAGCCAATCCAGTCGCCAGGAACGTTTACGCCGAGCCGATGACATTATCGACAATTCAAAATCAACCGCCGAACTTGCAGAACAAGTTAAAAACCTTCACAATTTATACCTTTCATTGATTTAATCAAGGTGCGCTTCGGTTTGAATACACAAATCACTTATGAATTTCCGCTCAATGAGCGCATCCGGGTTTTTATGCGGCTTGAGCAATTATTTATGCAGCTCAACTATTTTCTACAAGGCGACACCGTCTATGAAAAACGGGCCGCAGTATCTACTCTGCTAGAAATTCTGATGATTTTCAGCCGGAATGACCTGAAATCAGAATTATTGAAAGAAATGGATCGACAAATCAAAGTCTTCACACAGCTGAGCAACAGCCAGAATGTCGACAACCAAAAGCTCAGCGAAATTCTGGATGACTTACAAAAAACCAGCCAGGCGCTGCATAAAGCCAATGGAAAAATCGGCATCAATGTCATGGAAAGCGACTTATTCCAAAGCATTTCACAACGAAATTCGATTCCAGGTGGCAGCTTCGCCTTCGATTTACCCGCCTATCATTATTGGCTTGAGCAAAATGCCGAGCAACAACAAAAAGACCTGGAACGCTGGACCCGTCCATTCCGCACTATCAATCAGGCCATCGACATGATTTTAGGCTATATCCGGCAATGCAATATGCCTAAACAATACACCGCCGAAGCCGGTTTCTTCCAAATGGGCTTAGATAGCAGTCAACCGGTACAATTATTGCGTGTATTACTGGATAAAAGCATTCCCTGCTTTGCCGAAATCAGTGGCGGTAAATACCGCTTTACCATCCGCTTCATGGAGCCATCCAACGACAAAAACCGCCCCGTACAAACAACCCAGGATATTCCTTTTTTATTAACCCGTTGTATTTTCTAAACCTCATCCCCATTATCAGCGTATGAAAGTTAAATGCCCGACCTGCAAAAAGGAAGTCCTTTGGCTCAAAGAAGAAAAATTCAAGCCCTTTTGCAGCCATCGCTGCCGCTTGATTGACCTTGGCGATTGGGCGACCGAAGCGCATAAAATTCCGGGAGAACCCGCCTGGCTTGATGACGAGAATGCATACAACAACATCGATTCAACGCAAGACGACGTTTTTTAACCTTACTTAACGTAAGGCTGAATTAAATTCTCGCCGGGGTCGGTTTCTGATAGAAGCATAACAACGAGGAGAAAAAAATGAATAAAACCCATATCGTCTGCCCACATTGCAACACCACGAATCGTGTATTGACCGAAAAGCTCGGCCATCAACCGAAATGTGGTCAATGTAAAAAGCCGTTATTTACCGGTCAGCCGGTCGAATTGAACAGCCAGAATTTCGCTAAATTTATCCAACAGAACGATATTCCTGTCATCGTCGATTTCTGGGCCCCCTGGTGTGGCCCCTGTAAGATGATGGCACCACAGTTTGCCGATGCCGCACGGCAACTTGAACCGTCTTTCCGGTTAGCCAAGTTGAATACAGAACAGGAACAAATGATTGCAGCCAATTTTAATATCCGCAGCATTCCGACCCTGGTCGTGTTTAAACAAGGTCAGGAAGTTGCGCGCCAGGCCGGTGCCATGAACAGAGCAGATATTATTCGCTGGGCACAGACCTACCGTTAAATTTCAGCAGCCGCCCCTGTCTTTGATAAATGTTCGAATACCGGCAACGCCCTGGCCACCACAATCTTTTACCTGTGGCAAATCTGCCGCACCGACACCGCCTAAGGCATAAACCGGGAGGCCACAGTTCTCTGTCAACTGTTTGAACTGTGGCCAACCTAAGGCGGGTGCATCCGGATGCGAGGCGGTTTTCTGTACGGGGGCTAACACGACAAAATCGACACCGATTTTTTCAGCCTGTGCCAATTCTGCCGCCGTATGACAGGATGCCGCTACCCATTTAAAACCTTCCGGCCTGGAGGCATAACGCATCAAATCATCACTGGTTAAATGCATACCAATAGCATGGCTATCAGCAAGGCAAACCGGTAAGGCAGAATTCATCAAAAGTTGACACCCGCCTGCCTGGGCTTTCTGCCTTAATTGCGCGAGCAATGTATCCATAACCGGCATTTTCAAGGTCTTCAGTCGAATTTGCACCATTTTGACTTTATTAGCCAATATTCGCTCGAACCGCATCAACACCTGGTGCTCGTCCACGCCTTCCAGAATCGCGTAAAACGGCGGCAGCCTGATGGCATTGATGATCGGTCGATTCGCCGCTGGAAAGTCATATTCAGACAAATTATGTCGCTGGACCCAGGTAATCTCCTGCCCTTCCCGCCCAGATGGATTCCCGATAAATGCGTTAACCCGCCAAACGTCCAATAAAACACGGCAATCGTCATATTGATAAGGAATTTTAATCAAAGGTTCGGCATGTTGGACGATAATGCCCAGTTCTTCAGCTAATTCTCGCTGCAATGTCCGCGCAAAGGTTTCACCCGTCTCACGCTTCCCTCCGGGGAACTCCCATAGCCCGCCCTGGTGCGCATCAGCATGTCGCTTGGCAATTAAAATGTGACCATCATCCCGTTCAATAACGCCAACAGCCACCTGTAAAAATGGCCTTTTCATTGTAAATATTCAGAGCCCCCTACTCTATTTGATACGCTCATCCCAGCCTTCCCATAGGGCGAAGGCGATGTTGAGAGGATTCCTGAATATTGACGCTTCATCAGGTTCGATACTCGGCATTGATACGCACATAATCATAAGACAGGTCACATGTTAGCAGCTGTTGGCACGCCTGACCGCGCTCGAGCACGACCCTGACCGTTATCTCTTCTTTATCCATCACGGCCTGTCCGGCTTGCTCGGTATAACTGAACGCCCGGCCACCATCCTCGACAATACAGACATCACCCAGATAAATTTTAACCCGATCAATATCAAAATTCTGTACCCCGGCTCGACCCACGGCGGCCAATATCCGACCCCAATTGGGATCGCTGGCGAAGAATGCCGTCTTCACCAACGGTGAATGAGCGATGGTTTCAGCGACCTGTAAGGCTTCTTCCTCGGTTAATGCCTGCTCAACCACAATACGAATCAGTTTGGTCGCGCCTTCACCATCTCTGACAATCGCTTCGGCCAACTGCGCCGTAATCCTGTTCAACGCCTCACAAAAAGGTATAAATGTCGTGCTATCTTCACGAATTTCTGCCACAGAACTGCACCCTGTCGCCAGCAAAACACAGGCGTCATTCGTTGACGTGTCACCATCGACGGTAATTCGATTAAACGACTGCTCAACGGCCTGTTGCAAACAACGTTGCAGCAGTGGCTGCGCAATGCTGGCATCGGTTGCAATAAAACTCAGCATCGTCGCCATATTGGGATGAATCATCCCCGATCCTTTCGCAATCCCGGTAATCGTCAACGATTGACCATCAATGTCAATCACTTCCGACGCGCCTTTGGCAAAGGTATCCGTGGTCATAATCGCCTGCGCGGCCTTATGCCAATGCTGTTCCGATAAATCCGCCACAGCCTCAGGCACCGCCCTGAGTATTTTTTCCACGGGCAACGGCTCACCAATCACGCCGGTTGAAAAGGGCAAGACCTGCGCTGACTCTCCGCCCATACATTCTGCAACCTGTTGACAACACGCCTGCGCATCGTCCAGCCCTTGCTGTCCGGTGCCGGCATTGGCGTTGCCCGAATTGACCAATAACCAGCGAGGCCTGTCAGTCAGGTGTTTTTTAGCGACATGCACCGGCGCCGCACAAAACGCATTGCGCGTAAATACCGCCGCGCAATGTCCCGTTTCAATCATTTCAATGACTAATAAATCATCTCGCCGATTTTGTTTAATACCCGCCGGTGTGCTACCTAAACGAATACCTTTCACCCTGTGCATGTCAGGGAATGACGTGTTACCTACAGCCATATTGTTTCCAGTCTCTATATTATCCTATGCTTTTATAAATACATTGATTTTGCCGATTTTCTCGACTTTTCTTTCCAGCAAAACACAATGTTGTTTGATTGCTTCAATCAGCTTGACCTGGCCAAGAATTAAATGCGGCAGCATGACCTCAATCTCCAGCTTGCCATCGAGATAATGAATTTTGATTTCATCGATAAACTCAAATAAATCCCCGAGTGTCGCCTTAAAAAGACTAATAATTTCCTCGCGTTGTGGCAATACATCATCTTTATCAAGAAATTCATCGTCTTCAGGATCGACATGCACCAAAACATCTTGAATATCGTCAAATTCATTTTTCAGCCGGTCACGGACGAGGTCACCAATCTGGTGCCCTTCAGAAACCGTAATGCGCGGATCGACGACGATATGCGTATCCACATAGGCATCTTCGCCCATTTGTCGGGTTCTGAGCAAATGAATCCCTTTGACCCCATGGGTGGTTTTAATGGTTTTTAGAATCGCCTTGACCTGCTCTTCCGGCAAGGCGGTATCCACCAATTCATTAACACTTTGCAAAACCAGACTAACCCCGATTTTACCGACCATTAACGCCACAATCACCGCCGCAATGGCATCGGCATACGGATAGCCGGCGAGTACGCCAATAATGCCAATTAAGACCACAACGGACGAAATCGCATCACTACGATGATGCCAAGCATTGGCAATCAATAAGTTAGAGCGTGTCTTGAGTCCAATGCGTTTGGTGTAATGATAGAGCCATTCTTTCGCCAGAATCGAAATCAGCGCCCCCCATAAGGTATTTCTATCGGGCAGCAACAATTTTTCCGCATGCCGCAATCGTTCACTGATATCCCAAACCATACCGCCCGCAATCACCAGCAATCCCAACCCGAGCAATACAGTCGCCAGGGTTTCATAACGCCGATGCCCATAAGGATGGTCATAATCTGCCTCGCGACTGCCGGTTTTAATCGCACCGATGACCAATAGATCACTCAATAAATCTGACAGAGAATGAATACCATCGGCAATCAATGCGGCAGAATGGCCCCACAGCCCTACGCCGACTTTGAGCAGGGTCAAAAACACATTGACCACCGCGCCCACAAAGGTAACGCGCGTTTTTACGCGCGCTAATTCTTCACGCTCCAGGACATCAACCATAAGCTAACCCACTTCAAGAACAATAATATATTCACCATCCTGTTCGCGGCATTCCTTCACCCGATGTCCGTTAATTCGACACCAGGCCGGAATATCCTGCATCACACCCGGGTCGGTACAAATCACGGTCAACTCATCGCCCGTTGTCAGTTTTTTGACTTTATCCTGCGTTCGGATCACCGGCATGGGGCATAATAAGCGGCGGGCATCCAGCGTTTCCTGCATCATACGAACCACTCCTCAGGCATCTCATCGGCGGACAGCGGTTTCACCGTAATCAGGCGTTCGGGTTTATCTTTTTCCCGAATCTGCAAGGTGACTTCTTCGGCATCCCGACCTTGCCCATAACGTGCGGTAATCTGCCCGGCCAAAATCAAATCCTCTCCACTAGGCTCGCCATCGATCAGTACCAATGGTCCTCGATGACTGGCACAATTCATATTGATAAAGTGATTCTTATAGCCCTGCATGAAGCGCGCCTCACCCTCTTCACGCGCAACAATCAGCTTAAAGTTCTTTTTAGGCCGGATATGGCGACCGACTTTTAATAACATCACATCATCGAGATCATATTCTTTTTTGCCACGCGCCTGCCACAAATCAACCAGCTTTGTGGAATAATGTTCATCGGTCAGAAAACAGCAGCCCCCTGCCGGTTGCGCATAGTCTTCAAAACCAAAGGCTTCAGCCAGCGCCATCTGCGGTTTACGCGAACGGCCGCTAAAATCATACAATTTTTCCCGATCGACCCAGCCTTCCCTTTCAGGCAACGTCATCGGCAAGTTCCTGGCGCAAAGTGGCCGCAACAACAAATCATCAGCGCCTGATTCAGCCGCCACAACCGGCATGGTTTCCCGCCGTTGTGACATCGGCCGCTGACCGATGACTTCACCGGTAATGATAAAATCAAAGCCATTTTCCTGAATCCATTGTTTGGCTTTATTGACCATAAAAATCTTGCAATCCAGACACGGATTCATATGCGCGCCATAACCATGCTTGGGATTAATCAAGACATCTTTATATTCATCGATAATATCGACAATATGCAACTTGATGCCGAGCTGTTCGGCAGACCACAGCGCATTATTTCGTTTCTGTTTGTTCTTGTCTTTTTTACGGATTGCATGGGTATGGCCTTCCACACAAAAACCGGTGAAAAAATTGATGCCCTCAACCTGTATGCCCTGCTCCATAATGACTTTTGCCGCCAACATGGAATCCAAGCCGCCGGAAATCAAAGCCACTGCTTTTTTTGGCTCACTCATTGTTCAAATCTGCCGTCTATCACAAAATGTTCTATTATACCTGCATATATACCTGCATAAATCTTATCTTGACGGCAAGATCATAAATCTCGACTAAACTTACGCAAACAGACCTTAAGCAGCAGCGGGACAACGATGGAATTTAGAGACTATTTAAAAATATTGGTGCACAAAGATGGCTCTGATTTATACCTGACGGCAGGCGCGCCACCCGCCGCCAAGTTTCAAGGCCAATTGAAACCACTGGAAGCGACCATTCTGACCAAAGACCAAATCAAGGACATCGCCGATAGTGTCATGGACGATGAACAACGTGAACAATTTGAACAGGTACCGGAAATGAACCTGGCCATTGCCGAAACCGGCATTGGCCGCTTCCGTGTCAACATTTTCAAGCAGCGTAACAACCACGCCATGGTCGTGCGCAATATCAAGGTCGATATTCCCAATGCCGATGACCTGGGTTTACCGCAGATTTTAAAAGACAAAATCATGTCCAAACGCGGGCTTATTCTTTTTGTCGGCGGCACAGGTTCCGGAAAATCCACCTCGTTAGCGGCGCTGATCGATCACCGCAACAGCAACTCATCCGGCCATATCATCACCATTGAAGACCCGATTGAATATGTTCATCCGCACAAAAAATGCCTGGTTAATCAACGCGAGGTTGGCGTCGATACCCGTTCTTACGAAGACGCTCTTGAAAACACATTACGCCAGGCGCCCGACGTCATTCTGATTGGTGAAATTCGCACCCAGGAAACCATGGAACACGCCTTGGCCTTTGCCGAAACCGGCCATCTGTGTTTATCAACCCTGCATGCCAATAATGCCAACCAGGCGTTGGATCGAATTATCAATTTTTTCCCTGAAGAACGCCGCAACCAACTGCTGCTTGATCTGTCACTTAACCTGCAGGCCTTTGTCTCTCAGCGCCTGATACCGACGCTTGATGGTAAACGCACCGCCGCCATTGAAATATTACTCGGCACGCAACTGGTGAAAGACCTGATTCATAAAGGCGAAATTCATGCCATCAAGGAAGCGATGGAAAAATCTGAAAACATCGGTATGCAAACCTTCGACAGTCATTTACTGAAGTTATACAAATCCGGCATTATTTCTTTGGAAGAAGCGTTACGCAATTCGGACTCACCGAATAATCTCAAACTGAAAATCAGTCTCAGTGAAGGTAAAGGTGCGGCAGCCGGCACGAAAAGCCCTCGCCTTGACAACCTGGTTTTGGAAGAAAAAGAAGACGAGGAAGATGACGAAAATGCACCTGAAGAAGAACTATAACTGATCCCCCAATACATAAAAACCCGCCTGTAGCGGGTTTTTATGCGGCCAGTCAAAAAAGCCGACCTACTAAAATCAAATCGGAATACCTATTTGATTTTAGCTTCCTTGTACATGACATGCTTACGAACAACCGGATCATATTTTTTGATTTCCATTTTTTCCGGCATGGTTCTTTTGTTTTTTGTCGTCGTATAAAAGTGACCGGTTCCGGCACTCGAGACTAATTTTATTTTATCGCGCATTTTTCAACCCTCTTATCAGAATTTTTCGCCGCGTTTGCGCAGCTCAGCCAATACGGTATCGATACCTTTTTTATCGATAATACGCATTCCTTTGGTAGAAACGCGCAAACGAACCCAGCGGTTCTCGCTTTCTACCCAAAATTTATGATGGTGAAGATTGGGATTAAAGCGTCTTCTGGTTTTATTGTGTGCGTGAGAAACATTGTTTCCGGTAACAGGCCGTTTACCCGTCACTTGACATACTCTGGACATGATTACCTCTTGTGCGTGCCTTATTCAAAAGTTAGCCCGCTTTTATACCAAAAAAAGCATCAAAGGTAAACACAACAGCTCAAATAAATTTGTTAGAATACAACTAAAAACACGCTTATAAACTTACGGTAATCTGCGATGACGCTTAAATTTGGCATGGTAATGGACCCCATTCAATCCATCAATATAAAAAAAGACACCAGCTTTGCGATGTTATTGGAAGCGCAGGCGCGTGGTTGGGCGCTCCATTATATGGAACTGAATGACTTGTTTTTACTCGATGGCACAGCTTATGCCAAAACCCGGCATTTGACGGTTGAACGTAACCCGGAAAACTGGTTCAACTTCAGCGGTGAGCAGGACATGCCGCTGGCTGACCTGGATGTCATCATTATGCGTAAAGACCCCCCCTTTGATCTGGAGTATATCTACGCAACCTACATACTGGAACAGGCGGAAGAACAAGGCGTGCTGGTCGTCAACAAACCCCAGTCCTTACGCGATGCCAATGAAAAACTGTTCACAACCTGGTTTCCTGAGTGCTGCGCCAGCACACAGGTCACCCGCGAAGCCCATCGGATTCGACAATTTCTGGCCCGGCATGGTGAAATCATTTTAAAACCACTGGACGGCATGGGCGGCGCCTCTATTTTCCATATTCGCGAAAATGATCCAAATCTTAGCGTTATTCTGGAAACCATGACCCATCATGGTCAGCGCTTCATCATGGCACAACAGTATTTGCCTGAAATCAAAGAGGGTGACAAACGTATTTTATTGATCAATGGTGAAGCGGTTCCCTATGCCCTCGCCCGCATTCCGGCACAAGGCGAATCGCGCGGCAACCTGGCGGCCGGCGGCCAGGCGCAAGGTCGTAAACTGACCCAAAGAGATTTATGGATTGCCAACCAGGTCGGCCCGACACTCAAAGAAAAAGGTTTGTTGTTTGTCGGCATTGATGTCATTGGCCATTATTTGACCGAAATAAATGTCACCAGCCCAACCTGCGTACAGGAACTCGATCAACAATTTGGGCTCAATATCAGTGCCCTGTTGATGGATTGCATCGAACAAAAAATATCATGAAGTCTCTTTTTTACCCCTCGCCTTCACCAACCTCCCATAGCGATACGCTGCTAATTGCCTTGTTCATCGCGGCGGTTATTCATGTCGTTATTTTATTAGGCCTTAATTTCAAACTGCCGCAGCCGCATAAAACCCACAAATCCATTGAGGTCACTTTATCCAACATGCGGGCCGCCAAAGCGCCTGAAAAAGCCAGGTTTCTGGCCCAGGATAATCAGACAGGCGGCGGCCGAAAGGCACAAAAACCGACGCCCAAGCAGCAAAAGATTCCAGCCCGCGGCAATAGCCAGAAACGGCAAAGCGCCAGCAAAGCAAAGAACCCCAAACAAGCCTCAAATAAAAAACGGATCACCACTCAGGCTAAAAGCGTTCAAATCATTCAAAAAGACAAACAGACGCCTAAACATAAACCTGCGCAAAAAAAACTGGATGCCAAAATGTTACGCCATCAGATTGCTCAATTGGGCGAACGCATCCGCCACAGTCAACAGGGTGCCGAATTCAACCGGATGAAATTCATCAATCAACTGAGTACGCACCGCTATGTCGCGGCGCAATATATGAAAGACTGGGAAAATAAGGTTGAAAGAACCGGCAACCTGAACTATCCTGAAATTGCCCGCCAACGCGGCTTTTCCGGCACGTTGACCATGGATGTCGGTATCAATCCCGATGGGACAATTTATAGTATGCGCATCACCAAGTCGTCGGGCATCAAGGCATTGGATGATGCCGCCAAACGCATTGTACGCCTGAGCGCACCTTTTGCTGAACTCCCCGCCGAATTGCTCCAGGAAGTCGATATTCTGGTCATCCGCAGGGTTTGGAAATTTTCTGATGAATCCGGTATAAGCACACGCTGATTATGACTCAAGACTTTTTAAATCATCAATTTTTAATCGCCATGCCATTATTGGCGGATACTAATTTTTCACATACCGTCACCTATTTATGCCAGCATAATGAAGAAGGCGCTCTGGGTATCGTTTTCAATCGCCCATCTGGTCTGTCATTGGATATGATCCTGGAACAGATGGGTATCAAAACGGAATCTGAAGCCATCGCCAACACGCCGGTCTATGCCGGCGGCCCGGTACAGCAGGAACGTGGCTTTATCATTCATACCGGCCCGAATACCTGGGATGCGACCGTTAAAGTGTCTGATGAAACCTATCTGACCAGCTCCCGTGACATTCTGGAGGCCATCGCCGCAGACAAAGGCCCGGAAAAATATTTGGTAGCCTTGGGTTATGCCGGTTGGGGCGAAGGCCAGCTGGAAAAAGAAATTGCCGATAACGCCTGGTTAAATACCGACTGCGATACCGGAATTTTATTCGATCTTCCGGCCAAACAACGCTGGATTGCCGCTGCCAGCACACTCGGCGTGGATATTAACACGCTGACCACACCTGCCGGCCATGCCTAAAAAAGATCCATTGGCCCGACACAACGCCGACACCCTGCTTGGCTTTGATTTCGGCAACAAAAAGATTGGCGTTGCCATCGGCCAAACCCGCACCGGCATCGCCAGCCCGCTGCAAACCATACGCTCCCATAATCAACAGCCTGACTGGCAAAAAATCAGCCATTTGATCGAGCAATGGCAACCGGCAGGCTTTGTGGTCGGCCTGTCAACACAGGACGATGGCCGCGACAACCCGATCACCCCCAGAATCCGCAAATTTTGTCGTCAACTGGAAGGTCGTTATCAGCGCCCGGTATATCAAATAAATGAAGCCTTCAGCACCTTCGAGGCCAAACAACTACTGTATGATGAATTACAGCTTAAAGCTGGTAAACTATGGGAAGTACAGGACCAACTGGCCGCTCAACTTATTTTACAAAGCTGGCTGAATAACCATACAGAACAACATGACACTGACCGATAACGATATTCCTCAACTGCTGGATAATTTACACACCAGCATTCAACAACGCATCGAACAACGTCATTTAAACAATCCGATCATCATCGGCATTCAGACGGGTGGCGTCTGGATCGCGCAAGCAATGCATCAAAGGCTGGCCATGCAGGCGCCACTTTACAGCATGGATATTTCATTTTACCGCGACGACTTCTCCCAGATTGGCATGCATCCTCAAATCAAACCGAGCCAGCTGCCGACGCATCTGGAAGGCCGCGATATTATCTTAATCGATGATGTGTTTTATAGCGGCCGCACCGCGCGAGCGGCGCTGAATGAACTATTCGATTATGGCCGTCCAAACCAGGTTGTACTGGCCGTTTTGATTGAGCGCGATGGCCGCCAAATCCCCTTGCGACCAGACTGTGTCGGCACGCAAATCACCCTGCAACCTGGCCAGCATATTAAATTAACAGGCCCTGAGCCATTAGGCATCCATATTCAAACCGTCAACCAGGTTGCCTGATATGAACAGCACATTGCAACTGAATGCCCATGGAAAATTAAAACATTTTTTAAGCATTGAAGGCTTAAGCAAAGCCCTGTTGACCGAAATTCTGGATAATGCTGAATCCTTTGCCGGCATTAGCGGACAATCGGTTAAAAAAGTCCCGCTGTTGCGCGGTAAAACAATCGTCAACCTGTTCTTTGAAAACAGCACCCGTACACGCACCACATTCGATCTGGCCGCCTCACGCCTGTCGGCTGATATTCTGAATATCAATATCGCCACCTCATCCACATCAAAAGGCGAAAGTCTGCTCGACACCATTCGCAACCTGGAGGCGATGCATGTCGACTTGTTTGTCGTCCGCCATGCCATCAGCGGCGCCGCCCATTTCATCGCCCAACACAGTGCGCCGCATATCAGCGTCATCAATGCCGGTGATGGACAACATGCCCACCCCACTCAAGCCATGTTGGATATGTTGACCATTCGCCAGTATAAAAAAGATTTCTCGCACTTAAAGGTTGCCATTATCGGCGATATTCGACACTCCCGCGTTGCGCGTTCACAAATACAGGCCCTGAATACGCTAGGTGTCCAGGAAGTCCGGGTCATCGCGCCAAAAACCCTGCTACCCGCCCAGGTTGAAAGCCTCAATGTGACCGCACTGCATAATATGGAACAAGGACTTGAGGATATTGATGTCATCATTATGCTGCGCCTGCAAAAAGAACGTATGACTGCGGCTCTGTTACCCAGTGAAAGCGAGTTTTTTAAATGCTATGGTTTAACGCAAAAAAAACTGGCCTGTGCCAACCCGGATGCCATCGTCATGCATCCGGGGCCCATCAATCGCGGTGTTGAAATTGACTCAAGCGTCGCCGATGGGCCACAGTCGGTCATTTTGCGACAAGTCACCAATGGCGTGGCTGTTCGTATGGCAATTATGTCCATGGTGTTACAACAAAGCACGGAGTCTGCGGCATGAGTAAGATTCTGATTCAAAATGGACGCGTCATCGACCCAGCCAATAATATTGACCAATCGCTACCCGTTTATATTGCGGCCGGTAAAATTGTCAGCGTCGGCCAGAAGCCGGCAGATTTTACGGCAGACATCACCCTTGATGCACAGAATAAAATCGTCTGCCCGGGCTTTGTCGATCTCAGCGTGCGCTTACGCGAACCCGGGCATAGCCGAAAAGGCTCGATTCACTCGGAAACCCGAGCGGCAGCGGCCGCCGGTGTCACCAGCCTGTGTTTACCGCCGGACACCCGCCCGATTATCGACACGCCCTCGGTGGTGGAATATATTCGGGACAAGGCCGAACAGGCCGGTTACCCCAATGTATTCCCTTTTGCCGCGCTGACCAAACAATTAAAAGGCCAGGAACTCAGTAATATGCACGCGTTGAAGCGGATGGGCTGCATCGCTGTCAGCAATGCCATGTGCGCGCCACAAAATCTGCTGATTTTACGTCATGCCATGGAATATGCCGTCAGCCATGATTTACCCCTGGCGCTCCATCCAGATGAGCCATCCCTTTCCCGGGGTGGCTGTCTGCATGAAGGCGCCATCGCCAGTCAATATGGTTTACCCGGTATTCCTGCGGCCGCCGAAACCATCGCTGTAACACAAACGCTGGAACTGGCCATTCTGACAGGTTGCCGTGTTCATTTCAGCCAGATCAGCGGCCAGGGCGCAGTCAAAAAGATCCAACAGGCGCAACATGAAGGACTGCCCGTCACAGCCGATGTTGCCATTCACCAATTGCATTTAACCGATACCGATTTAACGCCATTCGACAGTCGTTACCATGTGCTTCCCCCGTTTCGCGGTCAATTGGATAAAACAGCGCTACGGGAAGGACTCATCAACAACACACTGACGGCGATTTGCTCTGACCATCAACCCCATGACCTGGATGCCAAGCTCGGCGCTTTGCCAGAAACCGAACCTGGTATTTCTGCATTGGAAACCTTGCTGCCATTGACCCTGCAACTGGTTGCAGAAAACAGCCTGTCGCTGTCTCAGGCGATTTCACGTTTAACCGATAAACCAGCCGCTATTTTTTCCCTGAACAAAGGCACACTAAGCCCCGGTATGGATGCCGATATTTGTATTTTTGATCCGAACAAAAACTGGCAAGTTAACAAAGACACCTGGCACAGCGCTGGCATCAACACACCCTATTGGGAACAAACCCTGCAAGGTAAAGTGTCCCATACCCTTCAATCTGGAAAAATCATCTATCAGGATAATGTATGAAACCCTTAAAACACGGCTTATTACTCATACCGCTGGCATTAACCGCCTGCTCACACCAAAATGACTATAGCCCGGCTCCTGACGCCAATGGCGAGCAAATTTTTAAACAAGTCTGTAGCGACTGTCATAAACCCGATGCAAACGGCATTATTTACACCCTGAAAAAAGAACAGGCGAATACCGATTATATCCGTAAACAAATCAAGCAAGGCTCTTTTATGATGCCAAAATTTCCTAACATGCCTGATGAGGCGATTAAAAAAGTCAGTCAATTTGTATTGGCACATTCCAAAACAAATTAATACAGCACAAATTTTCCTGCAACAGTCCGCTTTTTATTCACAACAGCGGCCTGTTGCGTTATGCTTGCTATACACAATAATAAAATAATAAATACTCTTAAAGGTGTGTTATGACTAAAAGTTTTTTCTCTAAATTGCTCGATTTAACGGGGCTAAATTTACCCGACCCCAATTCTCAACATAACGATCCCAATAAATATCGTCAACCGCCCAAAACAGACGTCAATGCCGAACCAGGCATGACGCGCGTAGAACGCTATTTACAAAAGAAAAACCCCCAACCTGAACCAACCCGCGTCGAACAATACCTGGCCAAAAAACAACAAGCCACCGCTCAAAACAAGGCCGCAACCGAGACGCCTGAAACCAAAATAAATGAGGCAAAAACAGACACGACATTAACCGGCGTTGCACGTTACCTGGCCAAAAAACAAGCCGCTTCCAAAACGCCCCAAAAACCTGCTGCCGCGCCTCAAAAACCGATGACGCGCGTTGAAAAATATCTGGCGCAGAAGCAACAAGCGGAAACCTCACCTCAAAAAAAGACTGTCAAAGCAGCAACGCCAGAGCCAAAACAAAACTCCACGCCCGTAACCGGTGTCGATCAATACCTCTCTCGCAAAAAGCCGGCACCAGTAGCCACAGCAAAGCCTGAAGAAAAACAAATAACGCCGGAAACCAAAGCACCTGAAAAACCCAAGCCTGAACTCAAAACTGAGGCCGCAGAGAAACCCACAAAACCTGCTGCAACGGAAAAGAAACAACCTTCAGTGATAGACCATAGTGAAAATGCGGTTCAATGCCAGGCCGCAACCCAGAAAGGTACGCGCTGCCGCCGCAAATCAAATCTGGAAGTATTGACAAAAACGATCAATAAACAAAAACACCGTTTTGCTGTATGTCACCAGCATCACAACGCCGAATTTGTGCCCTTTGCCGGAGTAGTTCAACCAGTTGATGCTGAAGTCGATTAGGATTTCGAGAGAATCATACATCTGTTCAACAAAGCGTTCAGTTAATTCTATTCATTGATCAACAGCTCTTAACATCATGACACCATCTTCACCCGTTATGGCTCATCCACTAGATTTAGACTTTAACTTTACGACGCTTAAAAGATAACCGTTCATAACGTTGCCACAGGAATGGATTCAGACTCAGGAATGGGCAACCTGAAAGTCACCTCACCCTCGATCGATCCCTGGGTGTAAAGGGTTCTCAAGGCCTGATAGAAATTGATCTCCAGCCTTCTGCAGGTCTTGATCACAGACAGAATCATCGCCCGGAAAGGACAAGAAGGTCCACTGCTTGGGGATGTCCTGCAGCAGTTTGCGGCAGGTGTTACCGGTCCTGTTCCTGCCATGGATCAGGGCCGCTTGTTGCAATTTTCTCTCGATGACATCTCGAAACCGATCCAACCGCCTTCGGTCATGGCGACTTTGATAGCCGGTTGCTGTCAGCGGTTGGCACACCGGACCACTGGACGGGCAATCATCAATAATCTTTATCCATCTTCTCCTGTCCGTCCCTGGCGCCGGGCGATCTTTTCCAGATTTCGGATCGCATGGGTCCAGCAGTTGAATAAACTGGGCCAGAGCTAAGAAAGCGTTAGCGACGAGTTGCATAGATAAAAATTTGAATGACGGCATAAAAGGTGACACCTGTATCTCTAAGAACCTGCCGGGGTCTCGAACCCATTGAGGCCGCTGCTCTGTAAGTGGGGAGTGTACGAATTCCATCAGGACTAGAGCCTGAATCAGTGACTTTAAAATCATCAGAGATATTCCAGCTTTTAACTTAGAAAT
>CAJXMF010000014.1 GCA_913056195.1 uncultured Methylococcaceae bacterium
CTAATATATGGTTAAAGCTTAACTTTAATTCATTATAAATTTCTTATTATTCAAAGACATGCTTCACCACTGGTAGCAGCATTATTGGCTGACCCCTTGATTTTTGCTTGATTTTTTCGAGGAACGAGCGTGAGTTTACCGGGTCCGAATTTATGCTTTTGTTGTGCCTTTATTGCTTAGTTGACTTGAGATTTCAATGTCCTTTTTTAGCAGCGAATTAATGACCTGATTAAGTGAGAACTCTTGCCCATTAGCTTTAAGCTTTTCCATAAAAAACGCTTTTACCTCTTTATCAAGGTAAATTGGTATATCAAGCTCCTCAAGAGGCCTATAGAACTTCCCTTGCTCTGCACCACTAAAATCATATTCATCTTTCATCATGGATGCCTTCTTTGATATTCTTTGCTTTCATTTTTAGTGGCTTTACGAGCACTGATAATTCCCACAAGCTCTACGCCACCTTGATCTTTGAATGTATGTACTACGACGAGTATAACCTCATTCATTGATTTTCCAAGCAATAACCATCTATCTTCATCCTCTGAGTGCTCCTCATCATATTTATTCAGCGCATATGGATCAGAGAAAACATATGATGCTTGCTCGAATGTAATATCATGCTTCTGAATATTTATTGCTTCTTTTTTTGGATCCCACTCAAATTTCATCCTTTATATTCCATGATTGAATCTCGAGCATGATTGTGAGGCATAACATCGTGTAGCTAAAAAACCCTATTGCTTATGATGCATATTATGCCCCGGAATGGCATGGCGCGAGTGGTCAGTTAGCTGAGCGTCAAACCATTTATGAATGGCTTTTATCAATTTCGCATTATCGGTTGAATAATCAATTTCCGCTCCGTTAGGCAGCTCCTTATACACAATTTTAATTTGCCCCGGTTGCGCGGCTCTCAATTCAGATAACCCCGGCATCGCCTCGCCATGAATTTTTGCCGGGTCAGAAAAATCGCCTTGCATAAACTCTTGTGAAATTTTTGACAAATGCTCGCGAATAAATTTGATTTGTTCGATATTGGAACTGTCTTTAGCGATAACCTGTTGCACACCACCTTTTTTTGTTTTAGAGAAAACATGGGTGGTTTGTTCTAAATTAAAGGGCATAACATGAGCGCCACGTTGTGCAACTTTATCGAGTCGTTGTTCGCTGGCTTTTTCCAGGGCTTGAGCGGAAACGCTTACTGAGCAAGCGATTAAGAGCGATGCTACGGTTGAATATTTCATTATCGATTTCCTTTTTTGGGGGAGTCAAATCCAAAACCTGCCTGACGTTAAAAAAACAATTCCCGCATTTTTTGACCGGGTGAAGGGGCGCGCATAAACGATTCGCCCACCAAAAAGGTGTAAATGCCGTGTTCGGTCATCAATGCAATATCCTCTTTACTGTGGATACCGCTTTCGGTGACCAGCAGGCGATCGTTTGGAAAGGCGTCGAGTAATGTCAGCGTGGTTTCCAGTCGGGTTTCAAAGCTGCGTAAATCGCGATTATTGACGCCGACCAACGGCGTTTTGAGCGTTAGTGCACGGCTCATTTCGTCCGCATCGTGCACTTCCACCAAAACATCCATGCCTAATTCCTGAGCTGTGTCTTCAAGTTCCTGCATTTGCGCATCGCTCAAGGCGGCAACGATCAGCAAAATACAATCGGCACCCAGCGCACGCGCTTCAAACACTTGATAAGGATCAATCATAAAATCCTTGCGCAATACCGGCAATGGACAGCGTTCGCGCACCATTTGCAGATATACTTCCGAACCCTGGAAATAGGTTTTATCGGTCAGAACCGATAAACAGGTGGCGCCATTCATGGCGTAATCCTGTGCAATCTCGACCGGTTTGAAATCTTCCCGAATCACGCCTTTACTGGGCGAGGCTTTTTTGATTTCAGCAATCACAGCAGGCTGTTGCTTTTCGGCCTGGCTTTTCAAGGCGCGGTAAAAACCGCGCGGCCCTTCAATGCCGGCGGCGATTTCCTGCAGCATGTCTTGCGAAACATTTTGTTTGCGGGTGGCGACTTCGTCCTGCTTGGTCGCCAGAATCTTTTTTAAAATATCGGGAGTATCCGTCATAAGCTTTTAGTCTTCAGATGATTTGACCGAATTATCGGCACTTTTCTGTTTTCGAGGTTTTCTTGGTTTTTTCTCGGGCTTTGGTGCCGGCGACCAGTTAATCAGGGCCTCAAATTTTTGTAAGGCCAGGCCTTCGTCCAACATCGCTTTAGCCATCGCGATGCCCGCTTTCAAATTATCGGCCAGATCGGCCGCATAAATCGCAGCGCCGGCATTCAGCAATACGATATCACGGGCCGGCCCCGGTTGGTTATTGAATACCTGCCGAATAATGTTCAGGCTGTCTTCTGCATGCGCTACCGCCAGTGTATCGAGCGGGCTGCGCTGTAAACCAAATTCTTCCGGCCGGATAGTGTATTCACGAATGCGGCCATCTTTGAGTTCTGCAATATGGCTGTGCGAGGCAATACTCAGTTCATCCAGGCCATCATAGGCATTGACCACCAGGACATGGCGACTGCCGAGTTTTTGCAGCACTTCTGCCATCGGCCGCAGCCATTTTTTATCAAACACACCGATCAACTGATGAGCGGCATTGGCTGGGTTAGCCAAGGGGCCGAGCAGGTTGAAAACGGTTCTGACGCCCATTTCCTTACGCGGGCCAATCGCATGTTTCATGGCGCTGTGGTGTTTGGGCGCAAACAGAAAACCGACACCGATATCCTCTACGCATTGCGCCACCTGCGCGGCGGTCAAATCCAGGTTGACCCCCGCCGCTTCCAGCACATCAGCACTGCCGCAACGACTGGACACCGAGCGACTGCCATGCTTGGCTACTTTCCCCCCCGCTGCCGCGACCACAAAAGCGCTGGCGGTAGAGATGTTGAAGGTATTGGCACCATCGCCGCCGGTACCACAGGTGTCGATGACATGCTCACCGGTCACCGGCACCGGCGTCACCAGTTCACGCATGACGTCCACTGCCGCGGTAATTTCCTCGACCGTTTCCCCTTTCACCCGCAACGCAATCAGAAAGCCTGCGATCTGGGCATCGCTGGCCTGCCCGGTCATAATCTGATGCATGACATGATGCATTTGCTGGCGGTTTAAATTCTGTTTGTCCAGGAGCAGCCCAATCGCCTGCGGTAAACTGATGTCCATTAGCGTTCCAGAAAGTTTTTCAGTAAATCATGACCATGGTCGGTCAAAATGGATTCGGGGTGAAACTGCACGCCTTCAACATCCAGCGTTTTATGTCGAACGCCCATGATTTCATCCTGTTGGCCCTGTTTATCCTGCGTCCAGGCGGTGACTTCCAGGCAATCCGGCAAACTGGCCTGATCGATAACCAGCGAATGATAACGGGTGGCAATAAAAGGATTGCTCAAGCCTTTGAATACCCCGGTATTTTTATGATAAACGGGCGATGTCTTGCCATGCATAATTTCCTTGGCATGAATGATCTTACCGCCAAACGCATGGCCAATGCTTTGATGCCCCAGACAGACGCCAAGAATCGGCAGTTTTCCGGCAAATTCCAGAATTGCCGCAACCGAAATTCCGGCTTCTTTAGGCGTACAAGGCCCTGGCGAAATTACCAGCTTGTCGGGCCGCATGGCGGCGATTTCATCCAGCGTGACCTCATCATTGCGAACTACGGTCACATCCGCGCCCAATTCGCCAAAGTATTGCACCAGGTTGTAGGTGAATGAATCGTAATTATCAATCATCACCAATTTAACCGCACTCATGTTTGTTCTCCTTCCAGTCCGGCCTCAGCCATACTGACAGCCCGAAAAATCGCCCGACCCTTGTTCATTGTTTCATCCCATTCATTACGGGGAACAGAATCATAAACGATGCCTGCACCCGCTTGAATATGCAAGGTTTTGTTTTTGATGACAGCGGTACGAATAGCAATCGCGGTATCCAGATTACCCGACCAGGAAATATAGCCGATGGCACCGGAATAAACGCCGCGCTTAACCGGCTCTAACTCATCAATAATCTCCATCGCCCGGATTTTAGGTGCACCGCTGACGGTACCGGCCGGGAAAGTCGCCGCCAGAACATCAAAGGCATCTTTGCCTTCAGCCAGCTCACCGGTAACATTCGAGACAATGTGCATCACATGTGAATAGCGCTCGACAATCATTTTATCGGTCAATTTAACGCTGCCGATTTTAGCCACCCGACCGGTATCATTGCGGCCCAGGTCAATCAACATCAAATGTTCGGCCAGCTCTTTCGGGTCGGCCAACAAATCCTGTTCCAGCGCTTTGTCCTGTTCGGGCGTACCCCCCCGTGGCCGTGTGCCGGCAATCGGCCTGACCGTGACCTGATTGTCTTCCAGCCGCACCAGAATTTCAGGCGATGAACCGACAATGTGAAAATCATCCAGATTCAGATAATACATATAAGGAGAAGGATTCAAACAACGCAGCGCGCGATACAGATTCAACGGCGACGCCGAATAGGGAATCGACAATCGCTGTGATAACACAACCTGCATAATATCACCGGCGACGATATAGTCTTTGGCCTTTAATACCGCCTGTTCAAAACCTTGCTGAGTAAAACCGGAGACAAAATCGTTCTCGGAAACAGTTTTGGGCGCCGTCTGTTCATCCGGCTGCGCCTTCAGGTTTTTCAATTGATCGGCCAGCGCGTTCAAGCGCGCAACAGCATCTTCATAGGCCTGAGGCTGGGCGGGGTCGGCATGGGTCAAGAGCAGGGATCGACCGGACAGATTATCAAACACCAGCATTTCTTCCGAGACCATCAATAAGATATCGGGCGTGCCAATCGGATCCGGTTTTTGGCGCGGCTGCAGGCGTTTTTCAATATAGGCGATGGTTTCATAGCCAAAATAGCCCACCAGGCCGCCATTGAAGCGTGGCAAGCCGTCAATATCCGGCACCTTGTACTGCTGCCTGAATTGCTCGACCCAGTGTAACGGCTGTGGATGCTCCAGGCTTTGCGTAACCTGGCCGTCTTCGATTTGCGTAATCTGATGACCTGTCACCTGAATGCGTGTTTTACACGGCAAACCAATAATGGAGTAGCGCCCCCATTGTTCACCGCCATGTACTGATTCAAACAAATAAGAATACGGCCCATCGGCCAGTTTTAAATAGGCACTGAGCGGCGTGTCCAGATCAGCGAGAACCTCCCGGCATACCGGAATACGGTTAAATCCCTGCCGGGCGTAATCATCGAATTGTTCGGGTGTCATCGTATTTCAAAGCCTTCGGCCAGTTTTGCGGCATATAAAATCTGGCATTATAGCGTATTGTCTTTTTTTCAGCGATGCTCAGCGCACAGCAAATCCGCTAAAATAGACCGTTTTAACCGGACAAATGCCCTATGAAGCTGGCGACTTTTCAATTTCAACAGACCACACATATCGGTGCCGTACTCGACCAAACCGTTGTCGATGCCGCCGCCGACCCGACATTACCCGAAAACATGATCGACTTTTTAGCGCAGGGCGATGCCGCCCTGAATCGCTTGCAAAGCCTGATCAACAGCGGGAAACAGCGGATTCCACTTGAGCAGGTCAGGTTACTGGCACCCATTCCACGACCCGGAAAATTGTTAGGCATCAGCCTCAATTATGCCGATCACATTGGTGAAACCGGACTGGGAAAGCCCGACTACCCCACCTTCTTTACCAAACAAAGCAGTGCCGTCATCGGCCAAAACACGGCGATTGAAATTCCTGTCGTGTCTGAAAAAGTCGATTATGAGGGTGAGCTGGCCTTTGTTATCGGCAAACGCTGCAAACATGTACCGCTGACCGCGGCCGCCGATGTCATTGCCGGATTTACCATCGTCAATGATGTCTCGGTACGTGACTGGCAAATCCGTTCGCCGACCTGGATGCTCGGCAAATCCTTCGATACCCACGCCCCAATGGGGCCGTGGCTGGTCACCCGCGATGAAATTGAAGATCCGCATAATCTGCAGCTTGAAACCTGGGTTGATAATGAACGTCGGCAATGCGCGAATAGCGGACAGATGATTTTTAATTGCTATGAAATGATCGCCTATTTGAGCCAGGCCATGACCTTGGAGCCCGGTGATGTTATCGCAACCGGCACACCGGCCGGTGTCGGCGTAAAAATGCAACCCCGCGGTTATTTAAAAGCCGGCCAGACGGTTCGTATTGAAATCGAAAAAATCGGTTGTTTATCCAATCCTGTACAGGAGGAAATCGTTTAATTAAACACCGTTCAGTTTTGATTCATCAGACCTCCTCTATGCTGTAACCACAGTGAAACAAGCTGGAAACAGCTAAGGAGGACGCCATGAAAGTTTTATTATTTGCCTTGGCCTTTTTAACCATCCCGGTTGGATGCGCGGCCGATAACTATCGCTACCGCCATCATAACCATCATAATGATAGTGATGACTACAACGATCGTCACACGTCGTGGAATCAAATCGACCACCGCCTGGCGCGACAATACCATCGCATCGAAGAAGGCCTTGAGCATGGCCGTTTAAATCCGCACCAGGCGCATCAATTATCCAGGAAATTACGCCGACTGGAAGACCATATCGACGATTTACGCTATCAAAATCGCTGGGGACATGGCCAAAAACGACGCATTCTGGAACGTCTGGAGCATAACCAATACAAAATTGAAAAATATTGGCATCGTAACCGACAAAATCGTCGTTATCAGCGCAGGTCTTATGGTACCGGCAATTACAGACCCAATGTGTATTTGGACAACAGCGTAATCCGTTGGTCAAACGGCACTTCTTTCGGCCACATTTATTTCGGATTTTAATCTACCCGACTCGCATCCTGACTCAGTCCTTAAAGCCTTGTGAACATAAAAGGTTGAGTCAGGATGCCGCTGCATTTTGCTTTAAACGCTGTTCAAAATCCTGTGCCGACACAGGCGGCGAAAAATAATAACCTTGTAATAAATCACACCCTTCATCGGCCAAAAAATCAAGTTGTGCCTGAGTTTCAACCCCTTCTGCGATCACAGCGAGCTGCAGACTGTGCCCCATGCTGATAATGGTTTTTGCGATAATCATATCGTTCTTATCTTCCGGAATATCCTTAACGAAAGAACGGTCAATTTTTAACGTGGAGATGGGCAGGCTTTTAAGTTGTGCCAGCGATGAATGGCCGGTACCAAAATCGTCCATGGAAATCTTGATGCCCAGCGTTTTAAGGGAATTGATTTCAGTTAAATCCAGTTGCTGCATAATCAGACTTTCGGTGACCTCCAGTTCCAATTGCGACACCGGAAAACCTAATTCATTTAACTTTCTTTGTACCTTTTCAGCAAACCCCGGTACCAATTGTTTGACCGACAAATTAATGGCCAAAATAAATTTAGGCCATCCCGCCTGCCACCAGCTCAAACATTGCCGACATGCCATGTCGATGACCTGCCAGCCAAGCGCCTCAATCAACCCGGACTGTTCGGCTGCCGGAATAAACTCCACTGGCGAAACCACTGTCCCGTCAGGCTTTATCCAGCGCACCAGCGCTTCGGCACCCACCAGTTCATTGGAGCAGGTGTACTGAGGTTGATAATAAACCTGGAATTCGGCATTTTCTAAAGCCTGCCGCAAACTTGAAACCAGCTCCAGACGTTGTTTTGCCTGTATCGTCAAATCGTGCTGATAAAGACAATATTGCCCCACACCTTCCGCTTTTGCCTTAAACATGGCCGTATTCGCGTTGCGCAGCAGATCAATATAATTTTCACTATCGTCAGGATAGATACTGACACCCATACTGGCCGACAACAAAAAATCAGCCTGCGCATATCGATAACGTTGAGTCAATGCATGCTGAATTTTCTGACACACTGTCTCAACCTGGACTTTATTTTCAATGCCCTCCAGCAAAATAGCGAATTCATTCCCTCCTGATCGGGCAAAAAAGACATCGTCCCCCAAAACTCTCGTGATTTGCTGACACACATACACAATCAATTGATCGCCGGCTTCATAGCCTTGCAGCTCATTGATGTCTTTAAACCGATCTAAATCAAGCAATAAAAGCGCCAGTTTTTGCTTTTTTGGCCGAGCGTGTTCGATACATTTTTCAAGCCGCAACAGCAAACTATGTCGATTAGGCCGCTGGGTCAGATGATCCTGATAAAACGATTGCCACAACCTTTCTTGTTCTTTTTGCCGCTTGATGACAACACCAGCAACAGCCGCACAGGTTTCCAAAACCTTTTTTTGAAACAATGAAGGTGCCCTTTCTTCCAAATGTGATAAAGCAAATGAACCCACCACATCTTGATCAAGGTAAATAGGATTTGACCAACAAGCCGCAATATTGAAGTTTATGGCAAATAAGCGAAAGGCTTCGCCTTGCCAGCGAATATCATTTTTCGTCGATGCAACATATTGTGGTGCTTTCTTAAATACCGCCGTGCCACAGCTCCCTGCCTGAGGCCCCGGCTGCAAACCACAAAGTTGATTGACCGCATCAGGCGGCACTGATGGTGCGGCAACCACGTTGAGTGCGTTTTTTTCATCGTTGAACAACATGACTGAGGCCAAAGAGTCGGTTACCAATTTTTCAGCCAGCAAACACAAATCATCTAAAACAGCTTCAAAATGAATCTCTGTCGCGGCTAATTGCCCCATAATGTCTCGTTGCAATGCCAACAAGGATTCAGCTTGTTGGCTACTGATTTCAGTATTCGTGGCTAAGGATGAGTCCATATTTGATGCGATTTGAAATGTTTGTTTTTAAACCATACAGATAAAGCTTTTCACTTGCAGATGATTTTGTAACTATAAAGATAGACCATAACTGATAGATCCTGCAATTTGTTTTTAAATTTGTTTTTATGGCAAATTACCAGGCTTTAATTTACAATTCCTGCTATGACTTCTCGTACAGCCGAAATTGAGCGCAACACGCTCGAAACACAAATCCGCATTGCCATTAATCTTGATGGTCAAGGCCGGTCTGATTTTGAAACTGGCGTGCCATTTTTAGACCATATGCTGGATCAAATCGCCCGTCATGGCCTGATCGACATGACGATTGTGGCAAAAGGTGATCTTGCAATCGACGCCCACCATACCGTTGAAGATATTGGTATTACGCTTGGCCAGGCATTTGCTAAAGCGCTGGGCGATAAAAAAGGCATTTTTCGTTATGGTCATGCCTATGTGCCGCTGGATGAATCCTTATCCCGCGTGGTCGTCGATTTTTCCGGGCGCCCAGGCTTGTTTTACCAGGTCGAATTCAAACGCGCTATGATTGGCCAATTCGATGTTGATTTATTCCGCGAATTTTTCCAGGGCTTTGTCAATCATGCCGGCGTCGGCCTGCATATTGACAATTTAAAAGCCGGTAATGCCCATCATATTGCCGAAACTGTATTTAAAGCCTTTGGCCGCGCGGTTCGGCAGGCGATCACCCCTGACCCTCGGATGGCAGGCATCATGCCTTCCACTAAAGGATGTTTATAACCTTAAAGACTTAACCCAACCAGCCATGTCAAGCGTTGCCGTTATTGATTACGGAATGGGCAATCTACATTCGATTGCCAAAGCATTACAACATGCCGATTCCCGTGTAAAAGTCACCTTAGCTTCCGACTCTGCCAGCATTCTCAAGGCCGACCGGGTCGTTTTTCCCGGCGTCGGCGCTATGCGTGACTGCATGCAGGCGCTCACTGCAACCGGCCTTGCCGACACCATTATCGAGGCCGCAACAAGCAAGCCTTTCTTAGGGATTTGCCTAGGCATGCAGGCCTTGTTGAGCGATAGCGAAGAAAACCAGCACACCGATTGCTTAGACCTTATTCCAGGCCATGTTGCCCGCTTTCCACAGAATTTAACAGACACGGCTGGAAATACCTTAAAAATCCCCCATATGGGCTGGAACCAGGTCAAGCAGGTGAAACACCCTTTATGGCGTCATATTCCAGATAACAGCCGGTTTTATTTTGTGCATAGTTACTATGTCGTGCCCGATAACCCGGCTCATGTTTTTGGTCGCAGCGAATACCCTGAGCCTTTCGTTTGCGCCATTGGCAAAGATAATCTTTTTGCCGTACAGTTCCATCCTGAAAAAAGCCAGAAACTCGGCTTACAGTTGCTGGAAAATTTTCTCAACTGGGATGGCAGCCTCTGACTTTTTATATCAAGATTACCGAGACACCGTTATGTTATTGATTCCCGCTATTGATCTCAAGGAAGGAAAATGCGTTCGCCTGCGTCAGGGCAAAATGGAAGACGATACCGTTTTTTCTGAAGACCCGATCGAAGTGGCCTCGCGCTGGGTCGAGGCTGGCGCCCGCCGCATCCACCTGGTCGACCTGGACGGGGCATTCGCCGGCAAACCTGTCAATGCCGATATTATTCACGCCATTGCCGAGCGCTACCCCGATGTACCAGTACAGATTGGCGGCGGCATTCGCGATGAAGATACCATCCAGGAGTATCTGAATGCCGGCGTAGAATATGTCATCATCGGCACTAAAGCAGTCAGTGATCCGATGTTTGTACACGATGTGGCCATGGAATTTCCCGGCCATATCATTGTCGGCCTCGATGCGAAAGACGGCAAGGTCGCGGTCGATGGCTGGTCAAAACTGTCTCGTCACAATGTCATCGACATGGCGCAGAAATTTGAAAACTATGGTGTTGAAGCCATTATTTATACCGATATTTCCCGTGATGGCATGATGCAAGGCGTCAATGTCGAAGCCACAGCCCGGCTAGCCCGGGAGATTCGCATCCCGGTCATCGCCTCTGGCGGAATTACCAATATGAATGATATTCGCGCACTCGGCGAAGCAGCGGAAGATGGCATCATGGGTGCCATCACCGGCCGCGCCATCTACGAAGGCACACTGGATTTTGCCGAAGCCGAAAAACTGGCGGAAAGTTTTGCGTCATGAGTTTAGCCAAACGCATTATCCCGTGCCTCGATGTCGATAACGGCCGTGTCGTCAAAGGGGTGAAATTTGTCGATATTCGCGACGCGGGCGATCCTGTCGAAATTGCCCGCCGTTATGATCGCGAAGGCGCAGATGAAATCACTTTCCTCGACATCACCGCCACCCACGACAACCGTGACACTATCGTGCATGTCGTCGAACAGGTCGCCAGTGAAGTGTTTATCCCGCTGACCGTCGGTGGCGGCATCCGTAAACTCGATGATATTCGCACCATGCTGAACGCCGGTGCCGATAAAGTCGGCATTAACAGCGCCGCCGTGTTCAACCCTGATTTTGTCCGTGAAGCCGCGGAAAAATTCGGCTCGCAGTGCATCGTCGTCGCTATCGACGCTAAAAAAGTCAGTGCCGAAAACGAAGTGGATCGCTGGGAAATATTTACCCACGGCGGCCGTAAACCAACCGGCATCGATGCCATTAAATGGGCCATCAAAATGACCGATTACGGCGCCGGTGAAATCCTGCTGACCAGTATGGATCGTGACGGTACCAAATCCGGCTTTGATCTGGTGCTGACCCGCACTGTCAGCGAAGCGGTTACCATTCCGGTCATTGCATCCGGTGGCGTCGGCAATCTCGATCACCTGGTTGACGGCATTATTCAAGGTAAAGCCGATGCCGTCCTGGCGGCCAGTATTTTTCATTTTGCCGAATACAGTATCGAAGAAGCCAAACAACACATGCAAAATAACGGTATTGAGGTCCGTTTATAATGAATACAAGCTGGCTGGATGAGATTCGCTGGAACGACGACGGATTGGTTCCCGTTATTGCACAATCGGCTGAAACCGGCCGTGTCGTGATGTTTGCCTGGATGAATCGGGAGGCATTGAGTCTAACCGCACAAGACGGCTACGCGGTGTATTGGTCACGCTCGCGGCAAAAACTCTGGCACAAGGGTGAAGAATCCGGGCATCGACAAAAAGTACTCGAGATCCGTGTCGACTGTGATAAAGATGTCATCCTGCTTAAAATTGAACAAGAAGGGGGGATTGCCTGTCATACCGGTCGGGAAAGCTGTTTTTATCACAAACTGACACAGGAGCACTGGGACGCTGTTGATCCGGTTTTAAAAGATCCTGACGTCATTTATCAGAAAAAAATATCTTAAATTATGACTATTTCTAAATTAAAGCAATTGTTATCCTTAAAACAAGGCATCAGCACCGTTCACATGGCCATTCTGGCGCTATTGATTCTGGGGGGCTACTTTTTATTTTCCGGCAACAATATTGCCTTGTTTGAAGAACCTGTCGATTATAAAGTGACCCAAGCGGTATTACAGGCCCTTAAGACCCAAAACCAGGATAAAAAACTGGAATACGACGAATCTCAACCCATTATCAAGTCACTCGAAAAACCTTTAAGGGATTTTGAATACAACCTAAACAAGAACCATACCCGTGCCATGGGCTATTTAATCGTCATAAAACAGCGCTTTAAATATCTACGCTACAAAGACCTCGACACCTCCGCGGCAGAAAAAATCGTACTCGACGCCGCTGACCAGGCTAATCTCTCGTTAAAAAAAGAGTGAGCTTCTTCGTAACGCATGGCTGATAACGCCCAGACACCGGCGTCTATTGCGCGTATTGCCATCCCCGTCCCGTTAAACCGGCTGTTCGATTACCGTTTGCCCTCAGAATTTGAGCCGTCAACGCTCAAACCGGGCATGCGGATACGTGTTCCCTTTGGCCGAACGCATAAAATCGGCATCCTGCTTGCTGTTGAGAAAGACAGCGACATCCCCGCGCATCGTCTGAAAGACATTGCCGAAATTTTAGATAGGCAGCCCATTTTATCGCATCAACACATCCGCCTGCTCAAATGGGCGAGTCGCTACTACCATCATCCCATCGGCGAAGTCTTTCAAACCGCATTGCCATTAGCCCTGCGCAAAGGCAAACCGGCTAAAATCTCCTCTGAAAAATATTATCGCTTAACCGAAGCCGGACAGAACACCGCCCCGGAAACACTTAAGCGCGCCAAACGCCAACACGCCCTGCTGTGCTGGCTTCAGCAAAACAAGGCTATTGTCAGCACCCAGCAATTACGCGACTGGCATAGCAACTGGCGCCCTGTACTTAAAGGTCTGATCGACAAACAACTGGTTGAAGCCAGCGCCACCCCTCCCGCGTCGAATAAACATCTTCTAAATCAGACCGCTTTAAAACCAAATGCCGAACAACAATATGCCATCGACCGCATCTGCCAAAAACTTGATGCATTTCAGGCCTATTTGCTCGAAGGCGTAACCGGCAGCGGTAAAACCGAGGTCTATCTACAGGTGATTGAGCAGGTTCTTAAACAGCAACGGCAGGTGCTGGTGTTATTGCCGGAAATCACCCTGACACCGCAATTGGAGCAACGTTTTCGCCAGCGCTTCAATGTGCCTGTTGTCTCCAGCCATTCGCGCATGAGCGATAACGAACGACTGAACGCCTGGCTGAAAATGCGCAGTGGCGACGCCGCTATTCTGCTCGGCACACGCTCGGCGCTCTTTACGCCGCTTAAAAATCCCGGCCTTATCATTCTGGATGAGGAACATGACAGCGCTTTCAAACAACAGGAAGGCTTCCGCTTTTCCAGCCGCGATGTTGCCCTGGTACAAGCACGCAATCTAAGCATTCCAATCCTGTTAGGCTCCGCCACGCCGTCGCTGGAGAGCCTGTATAACGTACGCCGGGGCCGTCTGCAATTATTGACGTTACCGGCACGTGCCGGATCGGCCCAAAAACCGTCCTTTCAACTGCTCGATGTGCGCAACAAGAAAATGCAGGACGGTTTGTCCGCCATGTTAGTGCACGAAATCGAACAAACCCTGGCCAAACAGGAACAAGTGCTGCTGTTTTTAAATCGCCGGGGGTTTGCACCGGTACAAATGTGCCACAGTTGCGGCTATGTGTCCCGCTGCCAGCGTTGCGATGCCAATATGGTCATTCACTTTAGCGACAACACCTTGCGCTGCCACCACTGTGGCCGGGAACAGGCGTTGAATATGACCTGCCCGGCCTGCAAAGCGGCACAATTACAGGCCATCGGCCGCGGCACCGAACGGGTTGAACAAACCCTGAAGCAACTGTTTCCAGACAAAACCATCATTCGCCTGGATCGTGACAGCACCCAACGCAAAGGTACATTGGAAAATTATTTGTCCCAAATCAATCAAGGCCAGGCTGATATTATTCTGGGGACGCAAATGTTGGCGAAAGGCCACCATTTCCCCAATGTCACGCTGGTGGCGATTCTCGATGTCGATAGCGGCCTGTTCAGCATTGATTTTCATAGCGCCGAAAAAATGGCGCAAATGATTATTCAAGTTGCCGGACGCGCAGGCCGCGCCGAAAAACCCGGCAAAGTCTTGCTGCAAACACATCACCCCGACCATCCGTTACTGGTCACCATCTTGAAACAGGGTTATCCGGCGTTTGCCGAAGCCGCTTTATCCGAGCGCCAGCAAGCCGGCCTTCCACCCTACAGTTTTCAGGCGCTATTGCGGGTACAAGCCGGCAATACACACGCCCCGCAGCACTTTCTGCACGAACTGGTCGATCGACTTCGCCCCGACATGCCGGACGATGTGTTGATTTTAGGCCCGGTACCTGCGCCCATGGCCCGAAAGGCCGGCCAATTTCGCTATCAGCTGTTATTACAAAGCGCCCAGCGGAAAGCCTTGCATAAGCTATTAGACACATTGATCCTGAGCATTGAATCCTTAAAATCCGCCCACAAGATTCGCTGGTCGCTGGATGTCGACCCGGTCAGCCTTTATTAGTCCAGCCGATTCATGGATAATAAGCGGTTATTTGTATTTTCCCGGATCAGGGCATTAGCCATTCGCGGTTATCCTGACTCGCCAACCTTTATATAAAAAACCATGAAACAAACCCTGGAAGCTCTGCTTGAACAGGCACTTGATGATTTGAAATCACAGGCCGTTGTCCCTCAAGATTTAACCCTGAAGCCGAGTGTTGAACGGACACGTGATCCCCAGCATGGCGATTTTGCCACCAATCTGGCCATGATGCTGGCAAAACCCTGCAAAAGCAATCCGCGCCAACTGGCTGAACAACTGATTGCGGCGCTGCCTCAGGATGAACGCATCGAAAAAGTAGAGATCGCAGGCCCGGGCTTTATCAATGTTTATCTGAACAGCACCGCTCAGTTTGATGTAGTGCAGCAGATTCATGGCGCCGGCCAGCGCTACGGCCTGAGCCAAATCGGTGCGGGGAAAAAAGTGCAGGTTGAATTTGTCTCGGCCAACCCGACCGGCCCTTTACACGTCGGCCATGGCCGTGGCGCCGCCTATGGTTCCGCCGTCGCGGATTTACTGGAAGCGGTCGGTTTCGAGGTCGAACGTGAATATTATGTCAATGATGCCGGCCGGCAAATGGATATTCTGGCAACCAGCATCTGGCTGCGCTATCTGGGAGAATGTGGCGAAGCGGTACCCTTTCCGAGCAACGGTTATCGCGGTGAATATGTGCGCGAAATCGCCGTGCAGATGCATAACAGCGTCGGCAATGACTATCGCCGCCCGGCTGAATTGATTCTTGAAGATATTCCCGCCGATGAACCCCAGGGCGGCGATAAGGAAAAACATATCGACGCCTTGATCGAGCGTATGCAGACCTTGCTGGGATCACAATACGACGATGTATTTCAAGCCGGCCTGAAACACATTCTGGAAGATATTCGGCAGGATTTGGAAGAATTTGGCGTCAGCTATCAAAACTGGTTTTCTGAACGCACACTGATGGATTCCGGCGCGGTTGAAAACGCCTTGCAAAAACTGGATGAGGCCGGTTTTCTATACGAAAAGGAAGGCGCAAAATGGTTTGCCTCCAGCAAACTTGGCGACGAAAAAGACCGCGTCGTGGTGCGTGAAAACGGCCAGACAACCTATTTCGCCTCAGACATCGCCTACCACTTGAACAAGCTGGAACGCGGCTACGATGAAATCATCAATATCTGGGGTGCCGACCACCACGGCTACATTCCACGGGTACGCGCGGCATTGAAGGCGCTGGGCGGCGATAACAGCAAGCTTAAAATCCTGCTGGTACAATTTGCTATTTTATGGCGAGGTGAGGAAAAAGTACCGATGTCCACCCGTGCCGGTGAATTTGTGACCTTGCGCCAGCTCCGTAACGAAGTTGGCAAAGATGCCGCACGATTTTTCTATGTCATGCGAAAATCTGAGCAGCACATGGATTTTGACCTGAAACTGGCAACCTCGAAAAGCAACGAAAACCCGGTGTATTATGTACAATATGCCCATGCACGGGTATGCAGTGTGCTGCGACAACTGGATGAAAAAAACCTGCCGCGCAACATAACACTCGGTATGGAAAACCTGAATCGCTTATCCGAAGACCATGAATCGGCACTCTTGACAAGCCTGGCAAAATATCCTGAAGTTTTAAAACGGGCGGCCCTGCAACACGAGCCCCACCAACTGATTCATTATTTGCGTGAACTGGCCAATCATTTCCATACTTATTACAATGCCCATCAATTTCTGGTGGACGATGCGGCCTTACGTGATGCCCGACTGAATCTGATTTGTGCCGTCAGACAAGTCCTGGCGAATGGGTTAAGCCTGTTGAAAATCAATACCCCTGAGGCCATGTAATGCCGAGAGACTACAAACACCGCGCACAACCGAAAAAATCCCGCAGCAAACAGGCGCCACCCAAGGTATCCTGGTGGAAATGGCTGCTGGTCCTCGTGTTAATCGCGGCGTTTGTCGGTTTTCTTATGTTTTTAAGAACATCGACACCGGCATCGGAAACCCGCGCCACCGCGCCGCATCAGGCGGCAAAAAAGCCAAAGCCCAAACCCAAAAAGCCGGTCAAGAAAAAGGAAAAACCGCATTTTGAATTTTATACCCGGCTGCCGAAAGAAACCGTGGTCACCGATTATGAAATCAAAACCCGCGTGCGCGAGGAACGTGTCGGCAAAGCCAAAAAAGCACAGTATCTGATTCAGGCCGGCTCTTTCAAGAAGTTTTCGGATGCCGACAAGCGCCGTGCGCAACTGGCCTTGATGGGCTTTGAATCCCGTATCGAAAAAGCCCGTGTCGGCAACACCGTCTGGCATCGGGTCAAACTCGGCCCCTTTTCCCGCCCCTCCGCCGTCGCAACCGTTCAAGCCCGCCTGAAAAAAGCCGGTATCGATGTCATTATTACCGAGAAATAATGCAGCTGGGTTCACTTACGTTTAGGCGGCACCGGATCATGCCCATGCCCGCCCCAGGGCTGGCAGCGCAGTAGACGTTTCAGTGCCAACCAACTGCCATAAAAAGGCCCATGCCGCTTCAAAGCCTGCAACGCATATTCCGAGCAGGTGGGTTGATAGCGGCAACTCGGTGGAAAAAATGGCGAGATGACGAGCTGATAAAATCGGACGATTTTAATGAACAGCCATTGCAGGGCTTTCGTAATCATCTCAGGCAATACTCCGGAATAAGGCCTGACACACCGTATCGAGCTGATCATCGGCCATAATATAAGGCGGCATGGTGTAAAGCAAACGACCAAAAGGCCGCAGCCACACGCCCTCTTCAACCAGACGGCTTTGAATCTTATCAACATCCAGCACCTGTTTCATTTCCACCACGCCGATGGCGCCTAACACACGTACATCGGCCACATTCGGCAGCTCCCGGCACGGTGCCAGCCCTTTTATCAAGCCGTCTTCAATGCGCTGAACCGCCTGCTGCCAATCTGATTCCAACAATATGTCGATACTGGCACAGGCCACTCGGCAGGCCAGCGGATTGGCCATAAACGTCGGCCCATGCATAAAGCAGTGTGCTTCACTTTCTGCAATTTGTTGGCTGATGGCGCGGGTCGTCAAGGTCGCCGCCAATGTCATATAACCGCCTGTCAATGCCTTACCCAGACATAATAAATCCGGGGTAATCCCGGCGTACTCACAGGCCAGCAAACGACCACTGCGCCCGAATCCTGTGGCGATTTCATCGGCAATCAGCAAGACCTGGTAGTCATCGCACAATCGCCTGATTTCACGCAAATATTGGGGATGATAAAACCACATGCCCCCTGCGCCCTGCACAATGGGCTCCAGAATCACGGCGGCTATGTGTTGATGATTTTGCTGCAACAGTCGGGCAAAGTCCTCTATCGCCTCGGCCTGCCAGTCCTGATGGAAACGGATTTCAGGACGTGGGGCAAAAAAATGCTGTGGCAACACGCCAGTAAACAAATGGTGCATACCATTTTCCGGGTCACACACCGACATCGCGCCAAAGGTATCGCCATGATAGCCGCCCTTGAGGGCTAAAAATCGGTGTTTTTCACCCTTACCCTGCGCCTGCCAGTATTGAATCGCCATTTTTAACGCGACCTCGACACTGACTGACCCCGAATCGGCCAAAAAAACCTGATCCAGTGCGGATGGGGTGATGTGTAGCAAGCGCTTGACCAGTTCCGCCGCCGGCTCGTGGGTCAGGCCACCGAACATCACATGCGCCATGTTCTCGATTTGCGCATGTGCAGCCTGATTCAAACGTGGATGATTATAGCCATGAATGACCGACCACCACGACGACATACCATCAATCAAACGGCGACCATCGGTCAAGGTTAAATAGACACCCTCGGCAGAGGCGATTGGATATGGCTCAGGCTCGGCTGGAATCGCCGTGTAAGGATGCCAGATATGCTGTCTATCCAGCGCCAGTAAAGCTTCTGTCTTCATACGCGGGCTGCCGCAGTTGCTTTGCGCAAGCGATCATTGACCGCCAACCAGTTTTCATCATCCGGCACCGCATCAACCAGAATGGTATCCAGGCCCAGCTGATCCAACTGCCGCAATGCCACATACAAGTCATGCGCATAAGCGACAGGATCGTCAGGCATTTTTTGCAGATAGACCCGGCCTTCGTCCTGAGGATAATCGCGGCAGCTTAAAATGCCCACACGACGCTTTTCGGCCAAACACTGTTCAAGATGGTGTAATAATTCCGACTGTGTGCATAACACACTGGGCGTTTCCGGTGCATAATGCAACGCCAATGTGCCCGGCGCGCGCGTTTCAACGCGGCTGGGAAAGCAAACTTTCTGCCCGATAACGTCGGCAATTTGTTCCGCTGTAATATGTCCTGGCCGCAAAATCTGTGGCTCGCGCCCGCTTAAATTGACAATGGTCGATTCCAGACCGACACGGCAGTTGCCGCCATCCAGAATCAACTCGATGCGATCGCCAATTTCTGACAAGACATGCGCCGCCTGCGTCGGACTGACATGGTTGAAACGATTGGCCGATGGCGCCGCAATACCGCCACCAAACTGTCGCAACAAAGCCAGCGCCAGCGGGTTGTCCGGAATACGTAAGGCGATGGTTTGTTGGCCGCCGGTCACCGCTAACGGCACATCGGGATGCCTGGGCAAAATCATCGCTAATGGCCCGGGCCAGAATTGTTCTGCCAACTGCCAGGCCACATCGGGAATAGCCTGCGCCCATTGCGTCAATTGCGACGCTGCAGCCAGATGCACAATCAAGGGATGATTGGTCGGCCGCTGTTTCACTGCAAAAATTCGCCGCACGGCAGCCGGATTACACGCATCTGCACCTAAGCCATACACGGTCTCGGTGGGAAAAGCGACCAATCCACCCCGTTTGAGAATATCTACCGCATCGCCAAGCGCCTCTTCGCCCGCAACTCGGGCTTGCTCTGCCATCATAATTTTACGACGTATCAAAATGCGTGATTATAACATTTCCCCTTGCTAAAGCAGGTCCGCATAATACCATCTCTTCAATTAGAAATATTGTGCTGCAAATTCGGCCTAAACTGTGTTACAAATAGACTAAACAAGTCAATGGGAGCCAGCTGATGGAATCCTTTATTACTACGCTGGTTGAACGTCATGAAAGCCAAGCTACCCGCTTGCTGGAAATGCTGCGGGAAATTCAGACCACATTTCATCATATATCTGATGATGCCATTGCGCTGCTGGCCGCAAAGGTATCTATTCCCCGCACCCAGATTATCAGTTGCATCGAGTTTTACAGTTTTTTACATCGCCACTATCAAGGTCACTACGAAATTCTGCTCAGCGACTCGATTACCGACCACATGCTGGGCAAACAATCGCTGAGTACCTATCTGGAAGATAAATTAGGCCTGCAGCCTGGGCAACATAATACTCACGTCAGCCTGAATAACACGTCCTGTACAGGCCTGTGTGACCAAGGTCCGGCCGCCTTGATCAATGGCCTTGCCATCGCAAATTTGAACCGACAAAAAATCGACCAGATTACGGCACTGATACAACAAGAAGTGCCTTTGTCGCAATGGCCCGCGTCTTTATTCGAAATACAGGATAATATTCAGCAGCCGGGCTTAGTGATGAAGCAGCCCATTATGGCAGGTGATAGTCTGAAAGCACTGTTTCAATGCGGCCTGGCAGAAGGCCTGGCCGAAATTGAGCGATCCGGGTTGCGCGGGCGCGGTGGTGCAGGATTTAAAACCGCACTTAAATGGCGGTTTTGCGCCGAAACGGATAGCACGGAACGCTTTGTCGTCTGCAATGCGGATGAAGGCGAACCCGGTACCTTCAAAGACCGGGTACTGTTGAATCGTTTCGCCGACCAGGTATTTGAGGGCATGACATTGTGCGCGGCCATTATTGGTGCTAAACAGGGATTTTTATATCTGCGCGGCGAATATCTGTTTCTGTATCCGAAATTACACAATATACTGCAACAGCGCCGGCAACAGGGCTTGCTTGGCAATGCCATTTTAGGTCGGGACTTTGCTTTCGACATTGAAATTCGCTTAGGCGTCGGTGCTTATATTTGTGGCGAGGAATCGGCATTGATTGAATCGCTGGAAGGCGAACCCGGTATTCCACGAAACCGCCCGCCTTATCCGGTCACGCACGGCTATTTAGGTCAGCCAACCGTGGTCAATAATGTAGAAACTTTTCTCAGCGCCGCCGCCATCATGGTTTATGGTGCAGATTGGTTTACAGCCTGTGGCAGTGAAACATCGACTGGCAGTAAAATTCTCAGCATCTGCGGTGATTGCGAAAAGCCCGGAATTTATGAATATGCCTTCGGCGTCACCATCCGACAAATCCTGAATGATTGCGGTGCCCAGGATGTTTTTGGCGTGCAAGTCGGCGGCCCCTCCGGCAGTTTTATCGGTGCGGATGAATTCGATCGAAAACTGGCGTTTGAAGACCTGGCCACCGGTGGCTCGTTTATCATTTTCAATCAGCAACGCGCTTTGTTGGACATTGTGCAGAATTTCACTCATTTTTTTGCTCATGAAAGTTGTGGTTTCTGCACACCTTGCCGGGTTGGCACCCGCTTGCTGCAAAAACAGCTGGACAAAATCTGTGACGGCCATGGTTCCGCCGGCGATGTAGCGGAACTGGAAAAACTGTGTCAACTGGTCAAGTCCACCAGCCATTGCGGTCTGGGACAAACGGCAGCTAATCCCATTTTAACGACTTTGCAACGCTATCCTGAACGTTATGAACAACACTTGAAAACCATCCGTTACGAACCGGGATTTGATCTTGATGCCGAACTTGAAATTGCCCGGCAATTAACCGGGCGCGATGATCCCGGTGCCCATTTGTCGCAGACAGGAGAATCCTCATGACGGGCTATTTCAAACTCGACGGCCGTTCGATTCCGTTCCAACCCGGACAAACGATTATTCAAGCGGCAGCAGATGCCGATGTTTATATTCCGCATTTATGCTATCACCCTGATTTTACCCCGCACGGCAGTTGCAAGCTGTGCAGTGTTCAAGTTAATGGCCGCATCTGCTCGGCCTGCACTTTTCCGGCCAGCGATGGCCTGGAGGTGCTGAGCGAAACCAGCGATTTAAACGCACGCCGCCAGAAAATCACCCAAATGCTGTTTGTCGAAGGCAATCATTTTTGTCCCTATTGCGAAAAAAGCGGCAACTGCCAATTACAAGCGGTAGCCTATCATGTAAAAATGCTGGACAGCCATTTTCCGCATTTTTTTCCACAGCGACCACTCGATGCAACACACCCGGATGTGTTGCTGGATTATGACCGCTGTATTTTTTGTGCGCTTTGCGTCAGAGCCAGCCAGGAAGCCGATGGTAAAAATGTATTTGCCCTCAGCGGTCGAAATATCAATAAGCATTTGATAATCAATTCCGAATCCGGCACCTTGAAAGACAGCGACATTGCCGCCGAAGACAAAGCGGTTGAGGTATGCCCGACCGGTGCCCTGTTGCGTCGGGGCCAGGCCTACAAAACGCCCATCGGTCAACGGCAATATGATCACCAAGACATTGAACAGGTCAGTCTGCAACAGGAGAAAGCACACGATGTCTAAAAAAATCAGAATTGCAACCACATCTCTCGCGGGCTGTTTTGGTTGTCATATGTCGTTTCTAGATATTGACGAACGCCTGACACAGTTAGCTGAGGCCGTCGAATTTAACCGCTCGCCGATTACCGACATCAAACAATGTAGCGCCTGCGATATCGGCCTGATTGAAGGCGGCGTGTGTAATGCCGACAATGTCCATGTATTGCGCGAGTTTCGCGACCAGTGCAAAATGCTGGTCGCCGTAGGTGCATGCGCCATCAATGGCGGCCTGCCGGCGATGCGCAATGAAGTACCTTTAGAGGAATGTCTTACCGAAGCCTATATTGATGGTATCGGCATCGAAAATCCAGTCATTCCGAATGATCCGGAATTACCATTGTTACTGAACAAGGTACATCCGATTCATGAGATTGTCACCATAGATTATTTTCTACCTGGCTGCCCACCCTCTGCCGATGAGTTCTGGGCTTTTTTAAGCGATATTATTGCCGGACAGGAACCCGTACTAGCGACTGAACTGATTCATTTTGATTAGCACTCCGTACGGCTGATTTTCGCTATATCATTTTCACTTCAATCATCACCGGGGATAAATATTCAAAGCCCCCTGCTATTTGATACCCTCATCCCAGCCTTCTCCCAATGAGAGAAGGAGATATTGAGAGGGGTTTTGAGTACTTACTGTCGGGATGTCGCAATCCCATGTGTGGAGAGTATAAGCAACGATTATTTCATGCCGGCGCTGTCATTTTTTGCCAATAGTCCAAATTTGCATTGCTTAGCAGCTGTTCACAAAATACCCCGGCCCGTTGCAAATTTTCTTCGGCTGCATCAGATAATGGCTCACCCAGCTCAAACTGCTCGCCACGAATGCTCAACATAAAACAAGCCGGCAGCGACTGGGGCAAAACCTCGCAATAGACGTGCAATAACGCCGCCGGCGTCATTGCATGGGTCGTATAGCTGTTATCAGCTTGTGGGCTTAATAGCTGCCAACTAAATGGCGCGGGGCCAGAAACCGAGGCATCGGCAAACAAAACCAGCTGCCGTTGCTGCAAATCAAGCGCATGTTCAATCTGTAATTGGAAATCGATTAAAAAATCGACCGTTCCATACTGTCCTGTTTGCTGTAATCGTTCAGACAACAAAGGCGCTAGCGCATCATCTCCCCGACTGGGATTGCCATAGGCAAAAATCAGTACAGGTTTAATCATTCCCGCTCAATCTGCCCAGTACCGTGCTTAAACAGCCGATCAAGCCGTTGTTCATTGGCATCCAGCAATTCGATCTGCAGCGGCATCTTACCCATCGCATGGGTTGCGCAAGACAAACAAGGGTCATAGGCGCGAATAGCAACTTCCAGTTGATTCAACAAAGTCTCATTCAATTCTGTGCCAGATAAATATTCCGCTGCAACCTGCCGCACCGATTCATTCATCGCCTGATTATTATTAGTCGTGGAAACGATTAAATTGGCCTTGGTGACGATATCGTTCTCATCAACCTGATAATGATGAAACAAGGTACCGCGCGGGGCTTCAATGACGCCAATGCCTTCAAAGCGTTTTTCACCTTGTGCTACCCGCTCTGCCCCCATAATATCGGGATCCTGTAAAAGTTCTTTAATCGCTTCAGCGCAATGCAGCGCTTCAATAAGGCGCGCCCAATGAAAAGCCAGCGTACTCTGTACCAGCGCAGTTTGACTATGATCCTTAAAGGCCTTTCTGCGCTTTTCTGCCCGTGGCGTGCTGATAAAATCGCAATTATTCACTCGCGCTAACGGCCCTACCCGATACCAGCCCTGTTCCTGTCCTAAAGATAATAGAAACGGAAATTTCATATAGGACCAAGGCTTCACTGCTTCATGGATATAGTCATTATACTGGCAATAATCGACCTGATCGAAAATCAGATCGCCGTGCGTATTTTTTGCCCGCAAACCGCCATGATACAGCTCCAGCCCGCTATCGGAACGACTCAGACTCAAAAAATGACTGGGCACAGTGGCGAATTGATCATGATAAGGTAAATTAGATTTATAGACTTTTTGTACCAGAGCAACGGCCTCATCGGCCCATTGAATCACCGCGTCAATGTCTTGCCGTAAATAATCACACTCTTCCTGGCTGAGTGACTTATTCATGCCCCCGGGTATGGCGCCGGTACCATGAATCCGTTTACCGGTGACCATACGGATGACTTCCTGCCCATATTTTCTGACTTTTATACCTTTGAGACCGATATGATATCCGGAAACTCATCCAGCACAGCGATGATATTGCGCTTGCTGACATCGCTGTCAAAGCCAAACAACAAATCAGGACTGGCCAGATGAAAAAAATGTAATGCATGCGACTGCAACACCTGGCCAAAATGCAGTAACCGCCGCAGCTTGTCGGCCGTAGGCGGCAAACTGTCGGGATCGATACCAACCAGTTGATCAATCGCCTTAGCCGCCGCCAGATGATGGCTGACCGGACAAATCCCGCATAAACGCTGCACCAGAACGGGGAGCTCCCAATAAGGACGGCCTTGTATAAAACGTTCAAAGCCACGAAACTCGACGATATGTAGTCGCGCCTGCCTGACCTTATTTTCCTCATCCAATAACAAGGTGACTTTGCCGTGTCCTTCCACCCGCGTGACAGGATCAATCACCAAGCGTTTTAGGTTTTCAGCGGAATTTGCCGTTTCCAGATCTTCGTACATAATCGATTTGAAGTCATGTAAAAAAGGGAGGGGGGACCTTTATACCATATAAAAAGGCGGCAAATAAGTATTTTTCAAGACATAGTCCAATAATATAAATTGACAACAGTCGATTATTTACCGTATTATTGCCGGTTCTCTAATATCTCGTATTTTGTTAAGCAGGCAGAACAATGAAAAGAACGTATCAACCCAGCAAAATCAAACGTGCAAGAACACACGGTTTTCGTGCAAGAATGGCAACCAAAAACGGTCGCAGAGTGCTGAATGCACGTAGAGCGAAAGGCCGCAAATCGCTGACGGTTTAATTTGTCAGCGGAAAACTTTGCGTTTCCCGTTCAGCTCAGGCTACGGACGGCCAACGATTATAAAAAGGTCTTTTCGAACGCAAAACGTTCGACAGATCGTTATTTTACCGTATTAGCAATCAAGAATGATTTGGATCACCCCAGACTCGGCCTTGCAATTGCTAAAAAGAATATCAGAAAAGCCGTTGATCGGAATATTTTAAAACGTGCTGCACGGGAAAGCTTTCGTCTACAACAACATAAGCTTGGAAATATTGATTTTGTTGTTTTAGCCCGCCGGGATGCTGCAACAGCAGACACCGAACAATTAAGAAAATCATTGGAAAAGCACTGGCATAACCTCACCAAACAATTCGGCCGCGTAATAAACAACTCGGCAGCGTAAATTCTGTGCATTCAGGCATAGATTAATCTCAAAAATCGGTGGAATAACGCTATTTAATACACTTTTCACTGTGTCTTTTATCAATCAAGCCTTAGCCGTTCTATCATGGCGTTTTATCCTTGATTACCCCGCCATTCATTACGCTTTGTGTAAAGCGCACAAAGTTTCTTAACGCATCTGACAATGCCTGATAAAATGCCCCTTTGTTTTGCATCGCATCAACCCGTTTTTAGAATAATTTTGGTAAAAAATAATGGATAATCTTAGATTTGTACTCATCATGGCTTTCGTGATGATTTCCTATATGATTTGGGAAGCCTGGCAGTTCGATTACGGCCCTAAACCACAGATCGTTGCCTCTGAGACACCAGTGATCGCTGGGCCGGACGGGAATAAAAAAACGACCCCCGATGGCGATGCCGCAACGCTCGTACAAACCGGCAATGAAGGAAGCACAGCAAAGCATCAGATTATTCGGGTAAAAACCGATGTGATCGCGATTGAAATCGATACCGAAGGGGGCACCTTACGCAACCTGGATTTACTGAAATATCCAAAAGAAAAAGCAAACACCTGGGTCAATAAACTGCGAGAAATGGTGGGACTCGACCCTGTCGTTGTCGATAAATCGCCCATCCGCTTGTTCGACACCCATCCGGATCGTCTCTATCTGGCACAAAATGGCCTGATTGCGGTCAATGGCTCATCGACAGCGCCCAACCATCACGCTATTTATAACGCTGAGAATTTACAATACGAATTGACAAAAGGCGCTGACACACTGGTCGTCCCTTTAACCTGGACGAATAACCAGGGCTTGACGGTCACCAAAACCTATATATTCAAAAAAGGCAGTTATGACGTCACCCTCGAGCACGAAGTCAATAACAACACCGACACCGCCTGGTCCGGTCGTCAATACAGCCAATTGCTGCGCGTGCCTTATTCCGATAAGAAAGGCAATAATTTCATCCGCACTTATGCCGGCGGTGTAATTTATACCCAGGAAGACAAGTACCAGAAAATTAAGTTTGAAGACATGGCCGAACAAAATCTCGATGTTGCCACATCAGGGGGCTGGGCCGCCATGATACAACATTATTTTGCCGCCGCCTGGGTACCGCCAGCCGACCAGGAAAACCATCTGTACACCAAAGAGCTTAATGGCTTTCGCTTTGTCATAGGCACCTATTCACCCGCCTATGACGTCGCGCCGCATGATAATCATATTTATACGGCGCATTTATTTGCCGGACCTAAAATTCAACCGATGATGGAACAGGTTGCCGAAGGCCTGGAACTCACCGTCGATTATAGCTGGCTGACCATTATCGCCAAACCCATTTACTGGCTGCTGAATAAAATCCATGACTATGTCGATAACTGGGGTGTCGCCATTCTGGGCGTGACGCTGGTCATTAAATTATTGTTTTTTAAACTGTCACAAGCCAGCTACCGGTCAATGGCGAAAATGCGCAAAATTCAGCCTAAACTGAAAGCGCTGCAAGAAAAATACAAAGATGATCGTCAACGCTTCAATACCGAAATGATGGCGATGTATAAACGGGAAAAGGTCAACCCGCTGGGCGGCTGTTTACCGATCATGGTGCAAATCCCGGTGTTTATCTCCTTGTATTGGGTATTGGTGGAAACCGTCGAGCTGCGGCAGGCTGAATTTGCGCTCTGGATTCAGGATTTATCGGCACAGGATCCCTTTTATATCCTGCCGATTCTGATGGGGATTACCATGAAGATTCAACAGAGCCTGAATCCGGCACCGGTCGATCCATTACAGGCGAAGATTATGAAAATGTTCCCGATTGTGTTTACCATTTTCTTTCTGTTCTTCCCGGCTGGTTTAGTGCTGTACTGGGTCTGGAACAACTCGTTATCTATTCTTCAGCAGTGGTATATCACCAAACAAATTGAAGCTGAAAAATAAGCATGTCCGCTTTTGATACCGACACTATTGCCGCCATCGCCACTCCCCCAGGAAATGGTGGCGTCGGTATCATCCGTATTTCAGGCCCGGCTGTACAACAGATAGCCGGACAACTCTCGCCTAAAAAAATCACCCCCAGAATGGCGATTTTTTCGCCATTTCTGGATGCTGCACAGCAGACTATCGATTCCGGTATTCTGCTTTATTTTCCAGGCCCGGCGTCATTCACCGGCGAAGACACATTAGAACTTCAGGGGCATGGAGGCACCGTGGTTCTCAATATGCTGCTTAAGCGGGTGCTGGAATGTGGCGCACGCCTGGCAAAACCGGGTGAATTCAGCGAACGCGCCTTCCTCAATAACAAAATTGACCTGGCTCAGGCCGAAGCCATCGCCGACCTGATTGAAAGCCGCACCGAGCAATCGGTGCGTTCTGCACAAAAATCAATGCAAGGCGTTTTTTCTGAAAAAATAAATGCCTTGGTCAATACGCTGACCGAACTCAGAATGTATGTCGAAGCCGCCATTGATTTTGTCGATGAAGAAATCGATTTTCTCAGCGATGGCATTGTCCAGACAAAACTGGAAACCTTGCAGACTGAAGTTCGACAAATTCTGCAAACAGCCCGGCAAGGCCGACTGCTGCGCGAAGGCATGACCATCGTATTGGCCGGCAAACCCAATGCCGGAAAATCCAGCCTGCTTAATGCGCTGGCAGGGCACGATGCCGCTATCGTCACCAATGAAGCCGGAACAACCCGCGATATCTTGAGAGAACATATTCAACTCGACGGTATGCCGCTGCATATTGTCGATACCGCTGGCCTCAGGGAAAGCCGCAACGCGGTGGAGCAGGAAGGTATCCGGCGTGCACATCATGAAATCAGAAAAGCGGATAAAGTCCTGCTATTGATCGACAGCTCCGCCCCCGATGTCGATGATATTATGAAATCACTGCCAGCGGATGTTGATATCACCAAAATCTACAATAAAATCGACTTGCTCGGTATTGAACCTGAACTTGTCGAAACCCCGCATAGCTGCCAGATTTATCTATCCATTAAATCGGGCGCCGGCATGGATTTGTTGACCAATTATCTGAAACAAAGCGTCGGCTTCAATGCCGGCAACGAGGATGTTTTCATTGCCCGTCAGCGTCACATCGAAGCCTTGAAACAGGCTAAACACGCCATCAGCAATGCGCTAACCCAACTCGAACAGCAATCCGGCGAACTGGTCGCCGAAGACCTGCGCCTGGCACAAAACGCGCTCGCCGAAATAACCGGCGAATTCACCGCCGATGATTTGCTCGGTAAAATTTTCTCATCATTTTGTATTGGTAAATAAGCGTTAATTCAGTCTTACCAACGACAAAAGTTTTAGATAGACAACGAATACGCATAGCGAGGACTAAGGGCCTTCCCTGGCTGGTGAACTACCCGGGCTAGATAAGGCAATCCGCAATATGGGCATTTTATTTACCGCGCATTACCTAACACCTTATTCTTCCTTGCTCTTTTTAGACTGCCGAAACATAAAAAACAGCATGATGACGATGAAAACAGCCGGGATGATAATCTTTAAAGGACCGGCATAAGACTTCCCTTCTTTTTGCCCGATAAAAATCGGCAGGTGATTGTCCTGTTTTTCGCCATCGCTGACCAAGGTAATGTGAATCAGGTATTCGCCGGCGCCATATTGACTGAAATCGACTGTGGTATTGAGCGTACCGATTTTAATGCGTTCCGGTTCCTGATGAAAAATCCGTGCCCCTTCGGGTTCTTTGGTGATTTCAAACTCCACTGTCGTATTGCGGAGTTTATGACCCTCATAATCGAATACGATTACAGTTTTCCCGACATGCGGCACATATTGACAGAAACCATTACTTTCACCGGCTTCAGGTGTATACAGGCTGACGTGAATTTTTTCCGAACCCACCCGGATACGGCAGTTATCGACTTCATCCGCAGGGCCTCGATGGGCATAACTGTTAGCGGAAAAAACCATCAACGCCAACAGCATAAAGTGGCGTAATGGCGACAGGACAATGTAAAAAGGACTCATGTTGTTACCTCTTTTGTGTTGTTATTATTTTCTGTAAACCAAACTGTGTCACTCGGTCTGGTTGTTTAACCTGGAAAAATGAGCTGAGGGAGGAAATGCTTGTGCAGACTTTCGCAATCCAACTGATTTTTCTAGGTTTAAGCAGTGTATAGAGGCTATTTTTTGATTTCAAGTCGTACAGGCCACTTATCTCAAACGCGATAATGGCATTCTAAAAAAAATCTCAGTACAATACCGCTATCAGAGTGCAGATGAGCCGTTCAGGTGATTATTTGCCATTCTGTATTTGTATTGATTTATTTTAAGGAGTTTTTCAAATGGCAACCGGTACTGTTAAATGGTTTAATAATTCAAAAGGTTTTGGTTTTATTGAGCCGGATGAAGGCAATGAAGATGTATTCGTACACTATTCAGTAATCAGTGGCGATGGCTTCAAGACATTATCACCTGGACAAACGGTTGAATTTGACATTGAAACCGGCCCTAAAGGACTGACGGCGGCCAATGTACAACCGCAATAACACAATATCTAAAAGGCGCATTCTGCGCCTTTTTTATGCGTGGCATTTTTCGCCAGCGCGCTGTCCAGCCGCTTGAAATCAAAATAGCGCTCAACGGCATCGGCAATCATATTGATGCCCTGCTCGCGTTTTTCATGCAAATCAAACTGTGTTGTTGTGCCGCGATACCCCGCCCAGGCCAACAACTGCTGACGCGCCTCGGCCTGATCAAACAAACCGTGTAAATAACAACCCATCACCTGATTATCTGTTGAACGCGCACCATCCTGGCGGGCGCCATAATCGATAACCGCTCTTTGCGTATCCGGACCGGTTGAAAGGCCGGCATGAATCTCGTAACCGGCTACCGCAATCTCCCCATGCCACAGCTGCCCTTGCCGCTGCCGCAAGCATTTTTCCCGATGCAAAACGGTTTCAATATCCAACCAGCCCAAGCCTGAACTGACTCCCGACTCACCTTCAATGCCTTGTGGATCATGAATTTTACGTCCCAGCATTTGATAGCCGCCACATATCCCCAAAACTTTGCCGCCGTAGCGCAAATGCCGGTTCAAATAAGCCGACCATCCTTGTTGTTTCAGCCAATCTAAATCATCCCTGACCGATTTACTGCCGGGCAAAATAACAAGATCAGCGGCGGGTGCCGTATCAGTGTGTTTGACAAAATGTGTGTGGATATCCGGCTGCAAATGCAACGCATCAAAATCGGTATGATTACTGATACGCGGCAAGGCGGGAATGACGATATTAAAAGCTTGCCCTTCGGCATGAGAAGCGGTCATAAACTGTTTCAGGCTGTCTTCGGCTTCCAGATAAAAATCCTGCAAATAGGGCAATACCGCCAGCACGGGCTTGCCGGTTTTCTGTTCCAACCAATCCAGGCCGGATTGTAACATGTTAATATCGCCGCGGAAACGATTGATCACAAAACCGATCACACGTTGCCGTTCACTTGCCGACAACAGCGCCAGCGTACCGACTAAATGTGCGAAAACACCCCCTTTATCGATATCGGCAATCAATATCACCGGACAATCAACCGCTTCGGCAAAGCCCATATTGGCGATGTCACCCTCACGTAAATTGATTTCGGCCGGGCTGCCTGCACCTTCTACGATCACTTTATCATAACCTTGACTCAAACGCTGCCAGGATGCCAAAACGGCTTGTCGCGCCTGTTTTTTGTAGGCATGATACTGTTTTGCATTCAGATTTTTATAGGCCTTGCCGTGAATAATCACCTGCGCGGTTTTATCGGAATTCGGCTTTAACAAAACGGGATTCATATCGGTATGCGATTGTAAATAACACGCCGCCGCCTGCACCGCTTGCGCCCGGCCGATTTCGCCGCCATCTTCGGTCACCGCGCTGTTCAAGGCCATATTTTGCGGCTTAAACGGCACGACGCGAATATTCCGGCGCGCATAATAACGGCATAAGGCCGTCACCAAGGCACTTTTTCCCGCATCGGAGGTGGTGCCTTGCACCATCAGGGTTTGAGCTGTCATTCCTGTGCAACATCCTTTTTCATTGTTGATTACATTTGAATTTCGCCTTGGAATATGGCATTGTGCGCGTCCCATGACGATAACCCTGACTATTATACTCGCGATTATTCTGGATTATTGCCTCGGCGAGCCGAAGCGATATCATCCGCTGGCAGGGTTTGGCGGGCTGGCAAACACGCTTGAGTCGCGCCTCTGTCACCCCGAACACAGCCCGACCCGGCAAAAACTTCAGGGCTTGCTGGCATGGGCGTTGTTGACCTTACCCTTGCCCGCTTTAATGCTGTCTGTCCGTTTACCGGCAGCATCTGAACAGATCGTCAATAGCCTGGTTCTGTATTTATGCATTGCACCCAGAAGCCTGAAACAACATGCCGATCGAGTGTATCAGGCACTGCAAACTCAGCCACTCGAACAGGCTCGCACCGCGGTCAGTTATATGGTCAGCCGAAACACCCACACGATGAACGCCCGACAAGTGCAAAATGCTACGATTGAATCGGTTTTGGAAAATGGCGCCGATGCCGTGTTTGCGCCGCTCTTCTGGTTTGTACTGGCAGGATCTACCGGCGTGATATTTTATCGTTTGAGCAATACACTGGATGCGATGTGGGGCTATAAAAATGCCCGCTATCGCTTTTTTGGACGCGTTGCCGCCCGTATGGATGATACATTAAATTACATCCCGGCGCGTTTAACCGCCCTGACCTATGCATTGATGGGACAAACGCGGCTGGCATTGTCCTGTTGGCAAAGGCAAGCGCAGCTGTTAGAAAGCCCGAATGCCGGGCCGGTCATGACCAGTGGTGCCGGTGCCTTAAACAGGCAGCTCGGAGGGCCTGCTGTTTATCATGGCTACTTGAAACACAAACCCTGGTTTGGCAGTCAACACCTGACACAACGCAATGATATTGTTAAAGCCACTGGGCTGGTGGAACGATCACTGTTTTGTTGGTGCATCATTATTGCGATCGGAGATTATTTTGCTTGAGCATGGCGGCCAGCTGCAACAAGCAGCAGAACACTTTCGCATTCCATTCGCCGATTGGCTGGATTTATCTACTGGCATTAATGCTGATGGCTGGCCCGTACCGCCGATTCCGGCACACTGCTGGCAACGTTTACCGGAAGATGATGATGGCCTGATTCAGGCGGCGGCATCCTATTATGGCAACCCGGCTATTTTAGCCGTCGCGGGAAGCCAGGCCGCCATTCAGACCCTGCCAACATTACGTCCCCCTTGTCGCGTCGCCTTGCCGACGCCTGCCTATGCCGAACATGCGGCAAACTGGCAAAAGGCCGGTCATCAAATACACCCGGTCCCAAGCCAGCAAATCGATGCCGTATTGCCGGAAACCGATGTTCTGATTATTATCAATCCTAACAATCCAACCGGTGAAACCTTTAGCCGCAACCGCCTGCTGGAATGGCACAGGCAACTGCAAAAACGCGGTGGCTGGCTGATTATTGATGAAGCGTTTATCGATTGTCAGCCTGAACACAGTCTGAGCACCGAACCAAGTCGGGAGGGATTGATTATTTTACGCTCTATCGGCAAGTTTTTTGGACTGGCTGGAATTCGTTGCGGCTTTGTCATAGCCAAGCCGGCGCTCTTGTCTCAATTACAAAATCAGCTTGGCCCCTGGAGCATCAGCCACCCTGCTCGCCATGTTGCGCAACTAGCCCTGCAAGATCGTGCCTGGCAACGATGCACACGGCGTCGACTTCGACAACAATCGCAGCAATTAAACGATCTGCTGAGCCAGTATGATTTGACGCCGACCGGTGGAACAGATTTGTTTCAGTGGGTTAAAACGCAAAAAGCCGAGCGCCTGTATCAACATCTGGCAAAACAAGGCATCCTGATTCGCGTGTTCAATTCGCCAGAAAGCGTCCGCTTTGGGCTGCCGGTAATACCTGAACAATGGCAAAGGCTTGATATCAGCTTAAGTAACTTTGTATAACGATACACAGGCTAAAATCAAGCACTTACCACGCCCGTTTAAAAATTAAATCAACACCGCGCTATAAATTACAAGTCATTGTTTTGTCGAACATTATTTCTTATTGTCTATTTTTTGTACGATTTATGAACAGGCCCGAATAGACGCCTTTTTCAGGGCAAAACAAACACCTCATGCACAGAGTTATCCACAGCTTCTGGGGATAAAGGTTAATAACTGCCGTACAATGTCATGGCATTGTCATATAATTTTGTTAGATTTATCTGTTGCATAAACATTCGAGAAAGCCTCATGCAAAAAACCATTCTGTTAGTTGAAGATGAAGAAGCCATTCTGGAAATGTTGGAAATGATTCTACAACAAGCGGACTTTTCAACTTTGTCTGCAAATACGGCAGAACAGGCACAAGAAATTCTGGCGGAAAAAACGCCGGATTTAATGGTGCTGGACTGGATGTTACCCGGCATCAGTGGCGTCGAACTTGCCCGCCGCCTGAAAAAAAAACCCGAATTGAAAAAACTGCCCATTATCATGCTGACCGCCCGCGGCGAGGAAGATGACAAAGTCAGGGGGCTTGAAATCGGTGCCGATGATTATATGACCAAGCCATTCTCGCCGAAAGAGTTGGTGGCGCGCATTCAGGCCGTGTTACGCCGTACGTCGCCAAACAACAATCAACCACTTTTGCAACAAGGCGTGTTTCAACTCAATACGGATAAACATATTCTGACAATCAATAACCAGATCCTGGATGTCAGTCCGCTGGAATTTAAATTGATGCAGTTTTTTATGCAGAATCCGGACAAGGTATTCAGCCGCAGCCAATTACTGGATCAGGTCTGGGGTCGCAGTGTGTACGTCGAAGAACGTACCGTTGATGTTCATATCCGGCGTCTGCGCAAGGTTTTGGCTGAACATGGCTGTAAAGAGGCCATTCAGACGGTTCGCGGCTTCGGCTATCGCTTTTCGGCGCCAGCAGACCAATGAATCGCTGGTCACGGGAACTCAGGATTGTCAGCTTATGGCTGATCATGGCTATTGTGGCCAGCCTGTTTATCGGCCATTTGACGCTGCTGTTATTGTTGCTGGCTGTGGTGTTATTGATACGCCAAAGTCTTCTGATCAATAAACTGGAGCGGAATTTAAGTGTCGGCTATCTGACCGATAATAAACAGGCAAAAGGTATTTGGGAAGAAATATATCTTCACTTGTATAAAATTCGCAAACGGCAAAAAAAGAGCAAGAAAAAACTCAGCAAAATGTTGGAGCGTTTTCACCACTCCACCGATGCGCTACCGGATGCCGCCATCGTTTTAGGCAAGCATGATGAGATTGAATGGAGCAACAAAGCGGCCCAACAAATATTGGGACTGAAAAAAAAAGATCGGGGACAACGTATTATCAATTTATTGCGCACCCCCATCTTTGTTCAGTATTTATTGTCCCGGGATTATAAAGAACCCATCACGATTCTCTCTCCCCTCTCGGATGAAGTTTTGTTACAAATCAAAATTGTTCCCTATGGCGCAGGACAACGCCTGTTACTGGCGAATGACATTACCCATTTACGTAAACTGGAACAGATGCGTAAAGATTTTGCCGTCAATGTCTCGCATGAATTACGAACGCCGCTGACGGTTTTAAAGGGCTATCTGGAAACATTGAAACAGCAACCCGCCCCCAGTCCTTTTTATGAACGCTGTTTTGAGAAAATGGCCTTACAGACCGAGCGCATGCAAGGCCTGATAGATGATTTATTATTACTGACCCGACTGGAAACCCGGGAAAAACATCAAGATTGTGTCGATGTCAACAAACTGTTACGGCAGATTTGTCATGAAGGCCATATCATCGGCAAAAATACCCAGCGGATTCAGCTCAATATTCGCTGCACCGATAATCTTCTCGGCGATGAACAAGAGCTACGCAGCGCCTTCAGTAATTTGCTGACCAATGCCTTGAAATATTCGCCGGCCGACAAAGCCGTCATCGTCACTTGGTCTTCCACGGACAAGCATCTATGTCTGTCTGTGGAAGACCAGGGTGAAGGCATTGCCGAGAACGAAATTCCGCGCATTACCGAGCGTTTTTATCGTGTGGATCGCAACCGACATCAAAAAATTCAAGGCACAGGACTTGGCCTTTCCATTGTCAAACATGTGTTAGTGCGCCACGATGCCCAATTGGAAATTGAAAGCCAACTGGGCAAAGGCAGCCATTTTTATTGCCTGTTTCCATTAAGCCATCGATGCTGATTATTGGCGGCCATAATCATCTTTAAACCGGATAATATCATCTTCACCCAGATAGCTACCGGATTGCACCTCAACAATTTCCAGTGGAATGACGCCGGGATTGTGCAGACAATGGGTCACCCCTAATGGAATAAAGGTGGATTCATTTTCGGTCAACAGAACTTCTTCATCATCACGCGTCACCATCGCCGTCCCTTTCACCACAACCCAATGTTCGGCACGATGATGGTGCTTTTGCAGCGACAATTTCGCACCCGGGTTAACCACAATACGCTTGGTTTGATAGCGCTCACCCTGCTCAATGCAATGATAATAACCCCAGGGCCGGTAAACCTTGCGATGCAACATCGACTCGGGCCGTTGCTGTTGTGTTAATTGTTCGACCGCATCCTTGACATTTTGCACGCGATCCTTGCTGGCCACCATGACGGCATCATCCGTTTCAACGACCACCAGATTCTCGACCCCGATTGTTACCAACAATTTATTACCGGCCATCAAAAACGAATCCTGTGTATCGAGCGCCATCACATCGCCACTGATGGCATTACCGGCCTCATCTTTATCGGTTATATCCCATAGCGCCGACCAGGAACCAATATCGTTCCATCCGGCATCAAGTGGAATCATGACAGCGCGTTCGGTTTTTTCCATCACCGCATAATCGATAGAATCGGCGGGACAGGCCAGAAAGGCTTCTTTATCCGGGCGCAGGAAATCTCTGTCCCGCTCAGATCTTGCCAGAGCATGTTCACAGGCTTGCAGAATATCTGGCCGATAGTTTGCCAGCTCGTCAAGATAGCGGCCGGCTTTAAACATAAACATGCCGCTGTTCCAGAAATAATCGCCGCTATCCAAATAGCTTTTAGCCGTATCCCTATCCGGCTTTTCGACAAAGGCCTGAATATGAAAACTGTGCTCATCAACCGCAGTACCGGACTTGATATAGCCATAACCGGTTTCCGGCGCCGTCGGCACAATACCGAATGTCACCATATAACCCTGTTCAGCCAGGCTGTTAGCTTTCGTCACCGCCTGTTTAAATACCTCTGGCCGGGTAATGACATGATCGGCCGGCAGTATTAATAAGATATCCTCCACATCACTGGCCAATGCCGCCAACGCGATGGCCGGCGCTGTATTACGCCCAGCCGGCTCAAGCATAATTGAAGCGGCTTGAATCCCCGTTTCCCGGAGTTGTTCCGCCATCATAAAACGATGATCTTCATTACACACTGCCAGGACAGGTTGCAGGCCTTCGAGCCCTTGCAGGCGCAAAACCGTTTCCTGTACCATGGTTTTATCCGAAGCCAGCGGCAGAAACTGTTTGGGATGCTGGCTGCGCGACAAGGGCCACAACCGGGTTCCTGAACCACCTGACAAAATAACGGGAATCATACTTTCTCCTTGAACAAAATTGGCAATACTTTAGATGTTAGTCTACGATAAGGGTTTTAGCAAAATCATTTTACCGCGATGCAAATTGATGTTTTTAATGGTGATGCCGATGGCATCTGTGCCTTGATTCAGCTGCGTCTGTCACAGCCTGCTGAATCCACACTCATTACCGGTGTCAAGCGTGACATTCAGTTACTTCAGCGCGTCACGGCAACGGCTGGAGACAAGGTAACGGTGCTGGATATTTCACTGGCCAAAAACAAAGAGGATGTCTGCCGCCTGTTAAGTGCCGGTGCAGAAATTTTATATATCGATCATCATCAGGCCGGCGAAATACCTGAACATCCAAACCTGAGCACGCTTATCGACACCAGCGCCAATATCTGCACCAGTTTGCTGGTCAACCACTATTTGCAACAACCCTACCCGGAATGGGCCATCGTAGCAGCATTTGGTGATAATTTAGATCACAGCGCGGAGCAGCTTGCCGATACACTGCTGTTGTCCACAGAGCAGCGGGAAAGCTTGCAACAACTGGGAATTTATATCAACTACAATGGCTATGGTGCCAGCATCGAAGACCTGCATATTCATCCGGCCGAATTATTTAACATCCTGATTCAATTCAAGTCACCTTTTGATTTCATACGGCAGCGCGACGACCTGTTTCGCCAACTAAAAGCGGCCTATCACGCCGATATGGAACGGGCCACCGCATTGCAGCCTTTAGAGGAAGATGACAAAACCGCCGTCTATCTATTACCCGATGCGGCCTGGGCCAGGCGTATCAGCGGCGTGTTTGGCAACCAGCTGGCAAACCAGGCACCCGACAGGGCACATGCCATTATCTCACGCACACCGGCGGGCAATTTTCAAATCAGCGTCAGAGCTCCGTTAAACTTGAAAACCGGTGCCGATGAACTCTGCGCACGCTTTCCAAATGGTGGCGGCAGAAAAGCTGCCGCCGGCATTAACCAGCTGCCAGAGACGCAACTGGATCAATTTATTTCTGCCTTTAAACAACATTATTCCTGATAGCACAATGACTCAAAAAAGTAGCAATACCGTATGGCACCATGCCACCATTGACCGCGCTGCACGCGAAAAACGTCAAGGCCACAAAAGCGCCGTATTATGGTTTACCGGCTTGTCCGGGTCCGGTAAGTCCACCCTTGCACATGCGGTGGAAGAGCGTCTGTACGCCATGAATGTATCAACGTTTGTCCTTGATGGCGATAATGTCCGTCATGGTTTATGCAGCGACCTGGGCTTTACCGATGCTGACCGGGTTGAAAATATCCGCCGTATTGCTGAATTGGCCAAGCTGTTCTCGGAAGCGGGCATTGTTACCCTGACCGCGTTTATTTCGCCCTTTCGCAAAGACCGACAAGCGGCCCGAAAACTGATGCCGCATGGTGATTTTCTTGAAATCTACTGCGAATGTCCTTTGGATATTTGCGAAAAACGCGATGTAAAAGGACTGTATAAAAAAGCCCGAGCCGGTAAAATTCCTTTTTTCACCGGCATTGATTCACCTTACGAAGCTCCAGAAAAATCGGAGTTAATCGTCAATACCGGCCGTCATTCGCTCACCGAGTGTGTCGATAAGGTGATTCAATTGATGCTGGCGCGCGGTCTGATTTCAGCGCCAACGGCGCAGCAGTAGTACAGGGAAACGCCAAAACATGCCGAAAAAAAGTTGTGCATGCTTGGCGGAAATCAGGACATTATCTTTCAGCATATTGAAATGCGAAACACCATCGAGAGGATAACGCACGGGCGTGGGCAGATTGATGACGCCAACGCCCTGCCAATACAATCTGACCACGATTTCAATATCAAAATCCATCCGCTGCCCTAAACGGGCCGATTGCAACAGCCGCTCGACGGCGGCCAGTGGATAGCAGCGAAAGCCGCACATCCCATCAGCAATGGCATTCGATAAGGTGTTGATATGAATCCAGATATTCGTTATTTGGCGACCATACAATCTCTTCTTCGGCACCTCAGGACCAAAAACCGGCTGGCCAAGAATCAGCTGTTCTGGATGGCTTTCGCTGACATTCAAAAAACGCGGAATATCGGCGATATTATGCTGGCCATCGGCGTCAATCTGAATGGCGTGACTGAAGCCTTGCCTGATAGCATGATTTAAGCCATCGATAACCGCCGCCCCTTTACCGCCATTTTGCGACCTATGAATCAAGCTCACCCAGGCATAGCGCTGTGCCAGCTGTTCCAATACCGGCCGACTGTCAGATGAACTTCCGTCATTTACGATGACACAGGGCAGCGCGAACGATTCCAGCCGTTCAAGCACGTGTTGAATCGCTTGTGGATGGTTATAAAACGGAATCACAATACAGGTTTTCATGGTATCGCATCATAAACCATTCGGCCCGAACCAAAGGCGTCACTCGCATTTTCAATATCAAAATATAACGTCCCGGCTTCGGCTTTCCAGCTCAAAGAGAGCGTCACGATAGTGTCAGGAACGATGGTTTTTTTGAACTTGACCGCTTCCAGCCTGGAAAATCCACGCTGGATTGAAAAAAATAAATGCCCATAATAATCGGCCCATGCCAGTTGGGTCACACCTGGCAAAATTGGCTGCTGCGGGAAATGGCCATCGAAATACTGTAATGCAGCTTGAACCCTGATTTGCAATCTGACCGCATCACCTGCAAAGTCAATCTGCTGAATCAGCGGATAGCGCAACCTGTCTTGATTGAGCAACGTTCTTAACAAGGTCGCATCCAGTTTCCCCTGCTGGGTTTCCGGCAGGCGATTTACAAACACCCATTTTCGCGGCAATAAAACCGTTTCAAAATAGTGGCATAAATGCTCTCTGATGCGCTTAATCAAACCCCGCAGTTCAAGCCGCTGTAATTGGACTGTCCCATGCGGACTGAGTACGATAACCGCTACCAATCGCTCACGCTTACCTGACAGCACCATCAATCTGGCCGTTTCAACTTCCGCCATCTGCTGCAAAACCTGTATCATTTCTGCCAATGACAAGCGTTTTTCTTCTATTTTGACGATTTCATCCCGGCGGCCCAGAAGTTTAAAGCGGCCATTATTCCGCCATTCAATGCCATCATCCAGTCTAACCGCACCGTCTGTCCACGGCGAAAAACAGGTGATTTCCTGCGCCACTTGCTTGAGCTGAACGCCGGGCAAAAGTCGCCACAAACTATCCACGCATAGCTGACGCCAGGCGATGCCTCCGGTTTCAGAGCTGCCATAAACCTCGATAACAGATTGCCTGCCATATTGGTGAATTTTATTCGCCACATCTGCCGCCAGCGCCCCTCCCGAACTGAAAATTGCCGTTGCCATTTGAATCGCAGGCCAGGGGCTTTGCTCATCCAGCCGTTTCAATTGCGCCGGGCTTGCAACCCAGCAGCATGTCTGGCTGGCGACAGCCTTGAACAAGGCCTCAGGGCTTAAATATAGACTGCTGTAAAAACACCGTTCTGTCATCAGTGGCCATAGCAGCTTGAACAACAGGCCATAAATATGCTGATGACTAACCGTTGCCACAATAGCCGCATGCTTGATTTTATCGCCCCAACATTGTTCCAACACGTTGATTTCGGCTTCCAGTTGGGCCACTGTTTTAAAAATGGCTTTGGGCTGACCGGTCGAACCTGACGTGTAAATAACCAGTTGCCCTCGATCCATTATAGACATATTCCATTCAGGCACCCCATCGACCAACTGCGGTACCTCGCTATATTGCGCCCATTCGCCGATTAAACGGCAACCTTGCCGAAGCAGATTTTCGGCCGTGGCAGGACGATTATTGCCGGGAATCCAGACTTTTTTAGCGGCCAATAGCAATGCAAATAAATCAACAGCAAACGGATAGGTCGCCTCATGATACAGCGCAAAATCAGCCCCGCTTTGCTGTTGATACCTGCTTAGCCGATTTTTTATATCACGAATAAACTGTGCGCGCGGTATCCACTGCCCGTTATGGAAACTGATTAGCTGATCACCCGTGTCTTGTCTAAAAAAATCGGACAGCGACTCAACGGACATGTGATTGTGTTTTCAAACGAATCCAATACTCTATCGCCATTACCCCACCCATCAGCACATAACTGATGATACCATTGTACAGCGCCCACAGTTCAAAGCTGCCCCAGACAGCGGTTATCAGCGCCATCACAGCATTGAGCAGAAAAAACAGACACCATACTTTAGTGACTTGGCGGGTATAACGCACCCCCTCTACGGGTAGATCAGGATGTTGCAGCCGTGCAAAACGTTCAATTACCGTCGGTGGGAAGCGCAGGCTGCTCGCAAACCAAAGCAATAAGCCGAGGTTTATCAATAGCGGATAAAATCGCAAGGCAATGGCGCTATTCTGCCAGGCCGCATACAGACACAACGCTACCGCCGACAATCCCAGCCAATAATCCCCCGCCTGTTTTTCCCGACGCAGCAGCAGTCGTATCAGTAACAAAATAAACAGACCTGATGCAACTTGCCAGACTGCAACCGTTTGCACGGCATAATAAACGATAATGGGGTACAACAGCGTCAGTGCCAGTACCAATGCAGTAACCGCTTTTTTCAAGGTTTTTCCCGATCTGTCAATCGCTGTTCATCACGTTAAAAACGGACTCAACCACATCTTCGACAGTTCTGGCGTTTTTGAAATCTTCCGGCTTGACCGCTTTTCCGGTAACTTCCTTCAGTTTTACGATCATATCGACGGCATCAATGCTATCAAAATCGAGGTCTTCATATAAGCGCGATGTCAGTGTCACCTCGGCCGGCTCAATTTCGAACATTTCCTGCATAATGGACTGAATCATCTCCAGAATTTCGTCTTTGCCTGTCATCATTCCCGCTCCGATTCGATAAATGCCGCCAATGATGAAACAGAAGAAAATATCTTCACCACGTCATCTTTTTCCTGATCAATACGGACACCGTATTTTTTTCTGATGGCCAGTCCCAATTCCAGGGCATCAATAGAATCAAGACCTAATCCTTCATTGAACAAGGGCTCATCATCGTCGATATCTTCGACACGCAAATCTTCAAGATCCAAAGCGTTGATAATTAATTGTTTCAGTTCATGTTCCAATGTGCTCATGCAACTCCCGTTGTTGAGTAAAATAATCCTGTAATTGCCGTGTTAGTCGCCTTACTGCGACACTATCCGGCGTGATGCTGCGAAAATTGTCCAGCACAATATCATTTCCCACCGACATTCCCAAATGAAATTTTTGGGCCGGAATCTGATACCACCTATCCTGCTTGGACAAGGTCGGTGGATGACAACGCAATGTGACCGGAGTCAAGACGGCATTGGCCTGCAATGCGATACGCGCCGCCCCGCGTTGGAATTTATACGGCCGCCCTTCCTCACTGCGCGTGCCTTCAGGAAAGATGATGACAATGCCGCCCGCTTGCAAACATTCGACACAGGCTTGAATCATCTTTTCCGAGTCGCCATTACTGATATAACCGGCATTAACAATCGGTCCGCGCATAAAAGGATTATGCCATAGGCTGTCTTTGACGATACAGCAGGCTTGCGGAAGGCGACTGATTAAAAAAACAATATCGATCAATGTGGGATGATTGGCGATAATCAGTTGACCGGGCCTGTTCAGCTTATCGAGTCCATCGATATGATAATCCATGATACCCAGGCGCCGCATCAACTCTATAAAGAAATAGAAATTACAATGCACACAATACTGGGCGCGCCTTTCTTTTTGTTGTGGCGTGCCAGGGATCAACGCCAATAGAGGGAAAAACACCACCCATAAAAAAAAACCACCTACCCCAAAAACCGTAAAACTAAAACCCGTTGCAAACAAGCGCCAAAAATAATTCAATCGTTTACACATCAAGCTGCCAGCACCAACCTTTATAAGCTGTTCGCAACACCAGCCCCTGTTCAGGATTATTCAAGAAATTGACCAAACACGGCAATTGTAACGGCTGCTCCCCGCTATTTCCAGATTCAAGACGCCGTGAAAAATGCAATTTCAATCCTTTCCCGTCAGCGCTTAAGCATAGCGCCAGTGCCATCTCGTCGGCCGATAATCGAAATGGTTCTGCTGGATAAAAAGGCACTAATGGCTCATCATAAAACACCAGCAACACGCGTGCGTTACCCTCCTGAAGCAATCCCAGCGCCTCAATGAAGCCGGGCGCAATGCCTTCCATCCCTGGCGCAATCACTGAGCATTGCTGTTGATTATTGAAAGCCATCGCGAACAGGCCGGCTATGGCGTTATGCACCGACAAACTGAAATGGGTCGGCGATATTTCCTCTCCGGCTTCGATTTGCCTCATCATATTAAATGATTTAGCCAACTCGCCGTGTGTGGAACTAAACACCAGCGGCATATCGTATGTTTCCAGCGCACATTGATCAATCGCGGTAAATACCGTTCGCGCTAACGGTGTAAGCCGCCGCCTCAACAAACGCGGCAGTTTTTCCAGCATTTTTTTAGTGGCGTCATCATCGTCACGGGGCGCCCCTTCACAGACACCCCACGTCGACAACACAACACAACTCAGCACCATTTTCCTTATGCCACCGCCACTATAAATTTATTGTGGTAAATCAAGAACTTCATCGACTTTTTCATAATCGACGCCCACACTGATGATGAAGCTGGTGGCCTGCTCGATGTTCATGTCCGATTTTCGAACTTTGGATTTATGTACGATCACCGTGAATCCAGAGGTTGGATTAGGCGATGTCGGCACGAATAAAATATAGTGATCATCTTTTTTGTTAGTGACATAGGCCGGCACCCATAAACCTTCTTTCGGGTATTCGATATAAACGACTTCGCGTGCTTTTTGCATTTCATGTCCGGAAATCATGTTGACAACTTTTTTCGTCACTCGGTAAATCGTATTCAATAACGGGATTCGGTGAACAATCGCATCAATCGCCGCAATAATGGACGACCGCCCCATGCTGACGCGATAGCCGACATAGGCAAACAGGGAAAAACTCAGAAAAAACAAGGAAAGGATAATCGCGAGATTGTCAGAATAGCCATAAACCAACGTAAACAAGTCGGTCAGACGATCTTTTACAAACCAGACAATCTGTAAAATGACGACAATGGGAATGAAGGCTAAAACACCAATCAGGAAGTAATTAAAGATTTTTTTCATGTTTTCCTACCTCATAATGATTTTATGATCAGCAGACTCCCTGAAGCCAACAAAAAGACGGCAAACAGTCTGCTGTATTTATTATTGTCAATGCTACTGTAGACAAACTCTTCAGTCAGCAGGAATACAATAATGCCAATTTGCAAAATAGTCACATTTTCTGACCAGGCCAGATGAAATTGCTGACCGGATAACAGCAATGTCACGAGTTGAAACAGGGCAAACAGGGCGTAACACACGGCAATCGTCACCCGTGTGGTGTTTTTATCATAAGCTTTTCCATGCACGATGGCGGTGAGCATCGCGCCACCTAAATTGGTCAGCCCATGAATAATCCCCATCACGACTAAATAAACAGTCTGAAAAGATAACAATCTGGAAAATTGCTGTGCCACAAAGGGCAAAAATGATTTTAAGGCGACCAAGATTAGAAAAATGCCGATAATCGGCGCAATATTGATATTGGCTTTAGTGGCCAGCACCAGAAACAGCACCACCGGCGGGATGGTATAACGGAGAACCTGTTTTACAAATTCAAGATCAATATGTGCATAATGCTTAACGATCTGTAAGGCACTGATGGCGATTGAGATCGGTAACAATACACTTAAGGTATCGACAAAACTATAACCAAGCAATAGCAACGTGGGCGTCCCAAACAATAACACGCCAACGCCGAAAACCGCTTGAATGACTGTGGTTACAATAACAGTTAAGACAATATCGACCGGCATACGATCTTCTCCTTATAGACGCATCTAATCCCGATTGGCCTGATACAACTCATCGACGGTTAAATGCACTTCGGGTAAAAAATATTTTCGGAAATAATCCACTTCCGGCAGTTCAATCAAGTTTAGACGTTTTTCGATATCATTCATCGCCGCTTTAAACTCTTGATTGCCGGCGCGAATTTCTTCGATGCACTTGATATAAGCACTGATCGTGTCAGCCGCTTTAACCAGCGCCATAACCTCATCATCACATGATTCGGTCACATAATTGAACACATCATCTTGTAACGGTGCTGGCAAGGTATCAACCAGAGCGCAGGCGGCGGTATGCTCAATCGCCTTGTAGCTATCATAAATTCCCTGATTGAAACGTTTGATCGGTGTCGGCAGATCGCCGGTGATGCTTTCATGGGCATCGTGATAGAGTGCAGCCAGCACCACTTCGCCAGGATCCATATCGCCCTGATAAAATTCATTGCGGATGGCGCAGAGTAGATGGGCGATAACACAGACATCAAAACTGTGTTCTTTCACATTTTCAGAAACTGAATTGCGCTTCAAGCCCCAACGCTGAATGTGTTTGAGACGGTTTATGGTAGCAAAAAAGCTGGACACAAAAAAACCCTTTTACTCGAACAGACAATCACTTAAATCCGGCATCGGAATATGCCGACTGGCCGGAAAATGCCTGTCCCGCATTTTGGCCTGATGCACAAGTTGAAACGATTTATCAAAATCGGCATTCAAAAAATCCCGCGCCAGTTTTTTGCATAATACATATAGCGCAGCATAGTCTTGTGCCCGGCCTGAGGCACAGGCGGCAAGCTGTTTTGACAGGCTGCGCATGATGGAAATCATCAAGCCATCATGACGCCAATCAACCTCGGCAGAAAACATATCCTCCTGACCGCCCGACAACACTACTGCACTCATCGCCGTATAGGACAGATTGACCAGACCCGATAAAACAACGGCCATATCACCCTGTTTGAAGGCGCGAAACAAATCGGCGCCATTATCCATTAACAAGGCTTGAAATTGAATGATATCCATATCACTCAACCCCTCGCCAGTATCAAGGGGTTTACCCGCACTCTGGTGCCAGTGTTTGAGCAGTTTGAAATGTGAATTTTCCATGATGTGCTCCCAGACAATTTTTTGTCTCAGAAAACCATCATCTTACCTCATGCGTTGCTGGTCTCAAAACTTCGCGCGATCGCAATGTTTAGCAATGCCTCAACTTCTTCAAGACCCAGTAGCTGATCTTCATCAAATGCCCCCTGATGATGCGCATATTCAGCCACGCCAACATTGACATCCAGAGGATAGCCCGATGGTGTTTTAATCTGCTCAAACAAGTCATGCTTAATCTTTTGAGCAACCGCCTCGGCTTTTTCGAACGAAGCCCCCGGCAGTGCCAGAATAAAATCATCGTCATTGACGCGCCCGGCAAGATCGACGCCAACCCGAATATCTTGCTGCATGATGTTTACCGCTTTTAATAAGGTGGTATCGATTTCATGCGCTGGCAATTGATATTTGTTGCGAAAATCACGAATACTCAGATAAATGATCGAAAACGGCAAACCATTGCGTTTTGAATTATCGACCTTTTCCCGCAAACGGGTCAGAATACTTTCCCGCGCCAGAAACCGCGTCAACGGATCGACCGCTTCCTGCTCTTTGGCCAGCGCCTCCTGAGCCTCCAGCCGCAAAACATTGATAATACCCAAGGAACATGCCAACAAGACGCCCAAAATCCAACTGAAGTACCACATGGCTGTTCTCCTAATAGAGCTTGTGATCGTTATTTTGAATGTAATCCACCGTAATTTTTCCGCGTAATGTCTTAAATATCCAGCTGGTATAGACAATAATCAGCGGCAGAAAAATCACCGTCACCCAGAACATTAAATGCAAAGTCGAAGCGCTGGAGCTTGCATCCCAGACTGTCAAAGAACTGTTGACGGCAATACTGGATGGAATTAGAAATGGAAACATGGAGGCGCCTGCGGTCAGAATAATCCCCGCCAGCGTAAACGCGCTGCTGATAAAAGCCAGTCCCGGACGATTGATGAGCGATAAGAACACGGTGACTAATCCCATGATGCAGGCCCCGACCGGCACGGCCCAAAGCTCGGGATAATGACTATAATTATCCAGCCACAAGCCCTCGGCTTTTTTAACCATCTTCAATAATGGATTAGACGGGCCGTCGGGCACGATTTCAGTCAAGATGTGATAACCCGGCAAATGACTGATCCACAAGCCTGCTAACAGAAACAGCACTATCGTGATCAAACCGGCATACAACGCGACTTTTTTACAACGCTGATAAATTTCCGCATCCGTGCGGAGTTGCAAATAAATCGCACCATGCAGGATGTACATGCTGACGCTGATTAACCCCGCCAACAACGCGAACGGTGACAATAAATCCCAGAAGCTGCCGTAGTAAACCATGCGTAAATCATTATCAAAATTAAACGGCAGCCCTAACAGTAAATTACCAAAACCAACGCCCATCACCAGGGCCGGCACAAAGCTGCCGACAAAAAGCGCTTTATCCCAATTATTGCGCCATTTCTGGCTGTTGAGCTTACTCCGGTAATCAAAACCCAGAGGTCGTAAGAACATGGCACATAACGTCGCCAAAAATGCAAAATACATACCGGAAAACGATACCGCATACACCATCGGCCAGGCGGCAAACATAGCACCTCCGGCCGTGACCAGCCACACCTGGTTGCCCTCCCAGGTCGGCCCGATGGAATTGATAATCACCCGCCGTTCCACATCCGTTTTCCCTAAAAACGGCAGCAACATGCCCACGCCCAGATCAAAACCATCCATGATGGCGAAACCAATCAGCAATGCCCCTAAAAAGGCCCACCAGATTAAACGTAATGTTTCATAATCAAAAATCATTTGACCGCTCCTTCTGCAATTTCAAAGTGATACCGCCCGGTATGCAGGGAACTCGGGCCTAACCGAATAAATTTCAGCATTAAAAACATTTCAATGATTAAAAAGCCGGTGTAGGCCAGAAAATAGGTACTTAAACTGAGAATAATATCCCATTCAGTCAGTGATGATACGCTGAGCCAGGTCGGCAGAATTTCTGCAATGGTCCAGGGTTGGCGTCCGAATTCTGCCACAAACCAGCCCATTTCGCAGGCTATCCACGGCAACGGTATCATCCAGAAAGACAACTTCAACAACCATCCCTGACGGCATTTGCGAATAGAGCTCATGGCGAAAGCCAACGCAAAAATGATCAGCATGATAAAACCGCAGGCAACCATGACTCTGAAGGTCCAAAACAGCGGCACCACGCGCGGAATGCTAAATTGTACAGCCTCGGCTATTTGTGCCTCCGTCGCCTTTGAGACATCGTCTACCCAGCGTTTAAGCAAGAGTCCATAACCTAAATCGGCCTTGTATTGATCAAATTCTGCCATCAATTCCGCTGGGATTGGCTTATCACTGTTCTTGATTTTTTGTAACGCGGCATAAGCCTTCATGCCATTGCGAATACGTTGTTCATTTTTATGCAAAATATCTTTCAGTCCCATAATGGGAGTATCAATAGAACGTGTCGCAATCAAGCCCAGTACCCAGGGAATTTTTATCGCATATTTTGTTTCCATTGTCTCCTGGTCTGGAATGCCGACTACGGTGAATGCGGCAGGCGGCTCCACTGTCTCCCATTCGGCTTCGATCGCCGCCAATTTAGCCTTTTGCACTTCACCATCGGTATAACCACTTTCATCGCCCAGCACAATCACCGCCAATACCGACGCCAGGCCAAAGCCTGCGGCAATGGTATAGGAGCGCTGTGAAAATGCGGCATCGCGGCCTTTCAACATATAAAAAGCACTAATGCCCAGTACAAATGCCGATGCGGTGGTGTAGCCTGCCGCCACAGTATGGACAAATTTGACCTGTGCGGCCGGATTAAAAATCAATTGACCAAAACTGCTGACTTCCATGCGCATACTGTCAAGATTGAATTCGGCGCCGACCGGATTCTGCATCCAGCCATTGGCAATCAAAATCCATAAAGCCGACAAGTTGGTGCCTAACGCTACCAGCCAGGTTACCATGAGGTGCTGGCCCTTACTGAGCTTATCCCAGCCGAAGAAAAACAGCCCGACAAAACTCGATTCCAAAAAAAACGCCATCAAGCCTTCAATGGCCAGTGGCGCGCCGAATACATCACCGACATAATGCGAAAAATAGGCCCAGTTCATGCCGAACTGGAATTCCATCGTCAGCCCGGTCGCAACCCCTAACGCGAAATTGATGCCAAACAACTTGCCCCAGAACTGTGTCATGTCTTTATAGACTTGTCGCCCTGTCATGACATAGCAAGACTCCATGATCGCCAGCAAAAAAGACAATCCCAGCGTCAAGGGGACAAACAGGAAGTGATACAGCGCCGTGACAGCAAATTGCCAGCGCGACAGTTCAACGACTCCTTCTGTAATCATGTTAGGAACCTCAAAGTAGTAATCAATGGCTAAGTAATATTTTGCTTGGCTTATAATGAAAATTAAGCGCTGTAGTTATAACTATTTGATATTAAATGGTTAGCAACCATAGCTTAATCTTAATTCATATTTAAATCCGCGTGGATGCGCTGCGCATATCCACCCTACACGGCCCAACCTTTAACGCAATCCCCCTTATTCTCGTTTCCAAACTCCGTTTGGGAACGCTTGGGTTAGAGCTCTTAATTCATCTTAAAATGGCCATTTACAGCTTGGCCGAGCCGTTAAAGTATAACCGTAAACTAAAATTAACCAAACTTTTAATAAATTAGAATATTCTAATTCTACTTACGGAAGAACAGATTGACAACTATTGTCAAAAGAATGCTGACAACAATCATTGAGGTGATAGGAATAAACACCACGCTGTGTTCATTTTTGATATGAATATCGCCAGGTAAGCGACCAAACCAGTTGATTAACCAAGGCGCATAAGAGGTCATGAGCCCCAAACTGAGAATAAAGCTGCCGATGATGATTAACACTTTACCGACGTTCATTCTGCTTCCCCATCAAACTAAACAGAATGAATAGAATAAACGAGACTATAAACGCATGCAACGCTCGAAGAGATCGCTGACCTCTTCGCAACTGATAACGCTCTGATCACTTTCCAGAATATAGTTAGCCAGATTCAAGATGCCGACCCAGCTTTTCCGATGACTGACAAACATCCAGGCTTGTGCAAAAAGCTCCAGCATCTTTTCGTCCCGTTGCTTTGCATCGGCAATAAAATATTCCAGATATTGATAAGCCTTTTCCATATCCGCCTGGCCACCGTAATATTCGCCTAAGGCCTGAGTGCTGAGTAAATTCAGATTTAGCACCTCATCATCCCGAATCGACACATAGCGCGCTTCTGCCAAAGGCCCGGCCAGCAAATTGATGACATCCGCTTCATAAGCGCATTGATAACTGTGTTTTTCTGCCGCCGATAAATCCGCCAGGTTATCGAGCATGGCAACCGGCAAACTCTGAATTAAATGCCCACCAAGGACTTTTGCCTGCAATGGCATCGCGTTTTTTTCCGAGCGCTTGACTTCAATGCTGAAATAGACTGGCGGAAGGCCCCGCAATTGATTACCGAGGTAAATCGCAGCGGCATGCCCGGCCTCATGAAAAGCCGTTTGTCGGGTAAGTTCAAAAAGTTGGTCTATACCTAAGTCGTGTGACTGATGATATCTTTGCATACATACCTCCAAAAAAGGGCGGCCAAAAAGGCCGCAGAGGAAGGATAACAACTCTGAGTCCGTGAAGAAGAACGAGAGTTGAGCCTAGTTTACAAGGCTGAAACGATAAAAAAAATGTGGCATTTTGCCGCGCGACAATTAGCCGCCAAAACTGGCATGAAATATGATAAGAATATTGAATTGTCCTGCGTAAATCCTGATAATCCCTGCCTTTTTTATACGAAAACACAAAAAAATAGGTCATATGCCATAGTTTGAGTGTGGCATATGACCTATTTTTGTAACTACTCAGCGTAAATTCTTCTGTGGGCATAGGCTGTTGATTTATC
>CAJXMF010000015.1 GCA_913056195.1 uncultured Methylococcaceae bacterium
ATTGTTTTGTAGAAAATCCAATTATATCCAATATGGAGTTAAAGCTTAACTTTAAACCCTTATTATTCAGGCACTTGATTCGCCACTGGTAGCGGCATTAGGGTCAGCCAACTTGATTTTTAAAATTACCAGTTGTTTCTTATTTCAAGCCGGCCGACTTCTTCAGAACCATTTTTACCCAAGGATTGATTGAGGGCGAGGTGGCTTTCAGCTTGCCCATTCCGGAGCTTGAATCCATTCCTGTGGCAGCGTCGTGAACGGTTACGTAGGATGACCAATTTTTAAGTTTGTACTGTTGTTTCTTTTTCTTCTCCATGCCCCTCAATATAGGGATTCTATCGATTTATGCAACAAAGCCGTTTCAAAGTAACAACTAAATCACTCCAAAATGACAGGCTTAAAAGAAAATACATTCTCTGAATTTGGATTGACAGTCATTTCAACCCAACTGTTATCCTTACTACCAAAAACTTCAACACGCGAAAAATTAGGCGTTAACCTGCCATCTTCATTAAACATCGGTTTATCAATTTTAAAATAATGAGAGTCACCATGAACTAATAAAACTTGTCCGTCAAAGTTTTTAGTTTCAAGTGCTAACTTATGAAAAAAATCAGCATATCCATTATTTTCATCTAATTGAGGTAAAAATTCGTCCTGATAACCACCATCACTTAATTCATATGGGAAAAATATGTCGGCCTGAATTGCAATCAAAATACCAGCATAATGCTCATTTTTTGCCTCAATAAAAGCCTCTTCTAACCACTCAATATTTTTTTCATTACGGGCCATATATTCAGCTGTAGCCGCATCACAGTCGGCTTGAGTACGATCTGATTTTTTAGTGCACTGTTTTTCAGTGACAACTAAATTGTTATTACTACCCGGAATATGTAAAGCAACAAATTCAACGTTATTTTTAACAAAGCGGCTATTTTCACTATAAGCCTCACCTAAGTCACCTTGGCGCATAACATGTATTGGATGTCTGCCTTGGCTGGTGTTTTTATCAAAGAAAATGTTGCGTAAATAATCTAAACGCTCAACTGGGTCATAGCTACCATTACTGGTTCTATGACAATCAGTCCATTCATTATCACCGACTGAATAAAGTGTTGGCGCCCTTAGTTGGTTAAAAATATCGACAATATCCTGACCAATAGCAGTATCTGTACATAATGAGTGACCATTTTTGGTATCACCTGCAAAAATAGTAAAGCTTAGGTGATGCTTATTCATAGAGTCAATAGTTTGTTTAACCATTAGATCTTTTGTTGCCGCGTCATCACTGTAAAATTCATCACCCCATAAAGCGACTTTAAATGCATGGCGATCATTATGATGATGCTTTTTATGATGATGTGATCCGTCAGCTTGAACAGTTAATGGTAAAGCTGTAGTCGCTACACTTAAAAGCAAAGCAGGAAGCAGTAATCTTTTCATATTAGAATCTCTAATTTTGAAATAAAATACTAAACAAGCATAAATTTTCTAGCGATTGCCTTAGGAGAGTTTAAAGCCTTTATATAACAAATTAATGAAATCAAATACCGATCCTCCGGAGTCCATCTTCAATGGACTGGTGCCAAAACTGATTAAACGACATCAAATCCGGTGGAGGCCTGCTTACTGGGGTGGGCGGTGTCCTGCATAGAGGTGGCGTGAGATGAATTCAGGCGCTTCAGAAATTCAAGGGAAATTCAATGGGTCAGCCAACTTGATTTTTAACATTACCAGTTAATTCTTATTTCAAGCCGGCCGACCCCTTGATATGCCTTTGATTTCACTGACCCTTTGTTCATCATCGTGGGTCAGTGCGCAACCATTTTCTTCATAGAAAGCAGGTGAGGGTGGGCGTTTTTTTGAAAACCCATGTGTTGAAACTCGATTGAATTTGGCTTAATCAACTCGTCTGTGTTTTCTGCTCAGCCAATTGCGTGGCGGCGGCATAATCTGTTTTGCCCGTGGCTAAGGCCGGAATACTCTCTACGACGATCACAATTTTTGGCAAGCTGATAGGGGCAACGCCAGGCGAAGCCTGGGACAGTTTTTTAGTGCTGGCCTCTTTATAGGTCGTGAGCAATAACACCATTTCACCTTTTTTAGGATCAGGCAGACTGACGGCGGCGTGTTGCTCGTCAGGCCAGGCCGCTGAGGCGAGCTGTTCTACCGCCGTGAGTGAAACCATTTCGCCGCTGACTTTGGCAAAGCGTTTGCTGCGGCCTTTTATCGTGATATAACCTTCATCATCAACATCAACAATATCGCCTGTGTCATACCAGCCTTTACCATAAACAGATTCCGGTGGAACCAGTTGTCCCGGGTTGTCGGATAATAGATAGCCTTGCATAATGTTCGGGCCTGCAACATGCAGTTGGCCGCCTGTTTTGATGCCGGGAACCGCTTGTAGTTTATAGCGCATGGCAGGCAGAAAACGGCCCACCGTTCCGGCTTTATAATACATGGGCGTATTGACGGAGGTGACCGGTGCTGTTTCGGTTGCACCGTAGCCTTCCAGTATGCGAATACCGAATTTTTCTATCCAGATTTGCCGTGTGCTTTCCTGTAATTTTTCGGCACCGGCGACGACATACCGCATGGCATAAAAATCGTAAGGGTGTGCTTTTTTAGCATAGGCGGCCAGAAATGTATTGGTGCCAAACATGATGGTAGCATTGATTTCATACGCGATTTCGGGAATGATGCTGTAATGCAACGGTGACGGATAAAAGAAGGTTGTCATGCCGTTCATGATGGGCAGCAGAGTGCCGACAGTAAAGCCAAAAGAATGGAACATCGGGAGAAAATTAAGGACAACATCTTGCGGAGTGAAACTGATGCGGGCTCTGATTTGATTATGATTGGCCAGAATATTACTGTGCGAGAGTACCACCCCTTTAGGTTCGCCTTCAGAGCCTGAGGTAAACAGGATAACAGCTGGGCTGTCAGGACTGGTTTGCTCGTGTTGATACCAAAAATCAATGGTTTTGGCTTTTAACAGCGCCTGAATTTTATCACCTGTGCTGATGTTTTTCGCTAAGTCTTCCAGATAAACCAGATTAATATGTTGTGATAATAGCGCGGCTTCATCATCTAGTTTAGCCAGTTCGATAAAACGTCTTGAGGTGAGTATGGTGTTCACTTTTGCCGTAGTACATGCGGACAGCATGCCTTTGCCACCTGTTGAAAAATTCAGCATGGCCGGAATGCGCCCAGCATATTGTAAGGCCAGAATAACGCTTAGTGTTTTGCAGCTGTTGGGTAGCATGATGCCGACGGCTTCTTCGGCAACGGTTATGTTTTGCAGTGGTCTTGCGAGTGCGAGGCATTGTGTAATCAAGGCATTGTAGCTGAGTGGTTTGCGTTCCAAATCCTCGGCAACGGTGTGATTCGGGCCATGAATGGTACGCGCATACAGCAGGGCCGAGAACAGCGTGCAGCGGTAATGGCTGGTTTGAAACATCATGTCCGTCATCAGGTCGGCCAACAAGCGGCCGCAATATTCACGCCGATGCTTGCCGGTAATGTCGGCAGGCGCTTGTATTTTGGTCGGTGGCATGATGGTTAAGGTGATTTTCGGGAAAAAACGCAGCCGGACAATATTCTTCAAGCGTGAAAAATGGGTGTATTGAGTGCCTTCAATGCGAATGGGTAACACGTCTGCCCCGGATTTATCGGCGACCATGCCGGGGCCATCATAAATTTTCATCAATGTGCCGGTGACCGTAATGCGGCCTTCCGGAAAAATGACGGTTTTGGTTGGCTGTTGTAGATGATGAATCAGGGCTTTCAATGACATCGGATGCGTCGGGTCAAGCGGAAAAACATGCGATAAGCCCAGAAATGGCCGAAGCCACCAGCGTTGGGAAATATAGGTGTTGATGGCGAAGGTGATTTTGTCGGGTAGAAAAACGCCTAATAACAAGGGATCAAGAAACGAACTGTGATTGGACAAAATAAGAACCCGGTCACCCGCTTGATGATAATGCTCAAGGCCCCGTATTTCAACCCGGAACAAAACGGTCAGTAAGGCATGTAAAAAGCGTTTAGTGAGTGTATATATCATTGGCGTTATCCTGCGAAGTCAGGCGGATTATTTTAACCCAGCTTTATTATCATTATGTGATGAACTGTTATTATAGACACAATTAAACATTGTTCAATTAATTTCAGTTAGTTTATATTCGAATACGGTGTATGCAAAAGACATGGACGGAATACAGATCCGTTGGCAATTTACACACAGAATGCCAAAAACATAATGTCAAGCCCTAAGAGCAATTTATTTTACATGTTAAAAAATAAATTTTATATATAAGTTATTGATTTATCGTGATAATCCTGGTTCTGTACAAAAAATGAGCAATTTGAATGAAGTATAGAAAAATAGCGGTCTCAAGCGCTAAAAAAACATCTTATCAACAAAGTTATCCACAGATATTGTGTATAAATGGGTACTGTGCAGGGATTGTTCAGTATTTCAAAAAGTAGAATGGGTTTCACTATTGAAGCATCCATTCGGGAACCACTTTATTTATCGAATAATTAACAGCTTATGAAATGCGCCTGTTTTTTTGCATAACATCCGTTATATAAAAAACGACCGACAAGGGTATAATCAAAAGAATTTGCACGTCAATTGGACAGGAAACGGACGATTAAACCTATGCGGTTATCCTTACGGATTGTGATGAAATGAAAATACTGAATTTATATTTTAACAATATCAAATCGTTGCAAGGTGAGCATCGCCTGGATTTTACCCAGCCGCCACTTTCTACCGCTAGTGTTTTCGCGATTACCGGGCCGAACGGCTCGGGTAAATCAAGTTTACTGGATGTGTTGACGCTGGCACTCTTTGGCGAGACCTACCGTTTTGACAAGCCTGCAGAACAGGTCATGACGAAAGGCTATGCCGCCTGCTTTGCGCAAGTGGAATTTCTATTGGCCGGCCAACGCTATCGCGCCATGTGGTCAGCGCAGCGTAAAGACGGCAAACCTGAGGCTGAAATACAGCAGATTGAGATGACCTTGTTTCATCTGCAAGCTGAATCTGAAGTGTTGCTGGCCGATAATCCTGCGGCCGTTAGAAAACAGATTCTGACCTTAACCGGCCTGGATTTTCATAAATTCAATCAATCCATGGTGTTGGCGCAGGGAGAATTTGCAGCCTTTTTAAATGCGCTGGATTCAGAGCGCATGGATATTTTGGAAAAAATTATCGGTGAAGATGTTTATCAGCAGCAGCATGATGCCATAGCGGACCGACATGAAAAAGCAAAACAGCAGGTTGAATTGCTGCAGCAGGACCTGGATGCGACACCGGTGTTGGATCAGGATGCGGTAGATGCGAGCCTGCATGATCTGGATGATTTTAAACTGCAAGACAGCGAATTTAAGCAGCAACGCCAGCAACTCGCGCAACAACTGGAGCAGGCTCAAGCTATCAGAACGTTGGAGCATGAACTGCAGTCATTGAGCCAACAAAAACAAACGATTGAACAGACCTGTAATGCGCTCCAGGATCGCTTGACAGCGCTGGAAGCGCTAAGCGTTGCCGCCTCATTTAAAGATGAGTTGGCCATTTATCAACAACAAAAATCCCAGCTTGAGAATGGGCAACAACAACTGAATCAGTTCCAGCAGGAAATTTCGGGTCTGCAACAACAACTGGCCGACATGCAGGGTGAGCGCTTAGATGTTTCGACACTCGATATCGCTCAACAGCAACAAAAGGTGGCTGAGATTCAGCAACAATTGGCTGAATTGAAACAAAATCTGCCGCACGAAAACGCTTTGTTGCAATCGGTGAGCAATCAATTAGCCGAAAAAAAATCAGCATTGGACTATACCGAAAACTGGTTACAGGAACATCAAAACGATAAGGTGCTGTTAGAGGATTTTCCTGAAATAGGTAAATTCAAAAGCCTGCGCCAGGAAGTGGCTAAACTGGAAGAAAATCAGAAAAAACAGGGTAAATGGACTAAAAATGTCACGGCCAACATCAAAAAAACCAAAGGTCTGATCAAAGATACCAATAAAACGATCAAACTGTTACAGCAAAAACGGGCTAAAACCGAACAAACCATCAAGGATATTACTCACGGCAAATCGTTTGAAGAACTCGAAGCCTTAAAATTGGAACAGCAAGAACGGGTCGATGATTTTCTGGAATTATATGATTTAGCCAAGGTTAACGCCAAACTGAACAAAAAAGGGATTTTTGCCTTTTTTGCCGAGCGAAAACAGGAAAAGCTGGATATTGATGAGCAAAAACTGGAAGAAGACGCGCATCTGCTTGAGCTTGAAATCGCCAAGGAAGAAAATATTCTGCGCATGCTGGAAAACGCGGTGGAATATGAAACGCTGTTAAAACGGCTGGAAAAGTTTCGTGATAAGCTGGAAGAAGGACGTCCCTGTCCTTTATGTGGCTCAATCCATCATCCTTATGTCAGCAAACCGCCTAAAACAGAGGATTCCAAACAGGCACTGTCTGATCAAAGGCTTAAAATAAAAGAACTTAAAAAGCGCTCGGTGGCATTGAACCTTCAGGTTAAAGAGGCGAAACGCTTACAGGAAAAAGAAGCACATAAAGGCGAAAAGCTGGAAGGTGTCATGACACAATGGCATGTGCTGGCAAATCGTCTGAATATCGGCTCTCGTGTATCCATTGATGATGTCGGACGCATAAAAAGTTTACTTAAGCACGAAAAATCCGAGTTGACCGAGATCAATAAGCTGATTCGTCACTGCACTAAAATGCATGTTCAGATCGAAAAAATACAGGCCGATATTGCACAAAACGAACAAACGCTGCAGCGCTTGCAACACGAGCTTGAAGAGCTCAATACCGAATGGAATAACCGCCCCAGAGAAGTCATAGAGCTTGAGAAAGCACTTGAACAACGGAAAGATGAATTAAACGCATTGCAAAAACAGCTTGCTGAACAGTTATCTCAGGCGGGTGAGACACTGCCTGAACCCGGTGAAGAGGACAGTTGTTTTGAACGCTTGAATCAACGCCGCATGGAATATCAGACGCGGCAAGCGCGCATCAAAATACTGCGACAAGACATCCCGGAACTGGAAGAAAAACAGAACTTTTGCCAGCAAGATGTCGATCAACTCAATCAGCAGCTCAGCGAATATACGCAGCAACTGAATAAGGAAGAGTCGGTCGGCCTGCAATTAGCCTTGGTCGAAAAACAAAAACTGCTGGCCGAAAAAGAACGCCAGGTCGAACAACAGCAACAGGCTTTGCAGCAGGTGCAACGACAATTGGCCGATCGGTTGAAAGAAACGCCACTGCAAAATATTGATGCTCTGATTGATGCACTTAAGCAACTGGAGAAACAAGCCGGACTGACGCAACAACTGACCGAAAAACAGCAGGAATTAGCGCAGTTGTCGCAGACGCTTGAACAACGCGAAACCACGCTGCAACAACAAAAAACACAAGCTGTCGACTTAAAGCCTGAACAAGAATTAGCTGAGGCCTTAAAACAGTTCGAACAGAAAATTGACATTGTGCAACAGGAAATTAAATCGACTGAACATAAACTGGCCAAGCAACAGGCGGCGCAAGAAAAGCGAGCGAAATTAAGCGAAAAACTGGAACAGCATCAACTGGCATTAGCCCAGGTCGAGAAAGAATTGTCCCTGGCGGAGGATGGGCAAGGCAGGGTATTTAGACAACACGTACAGAAAATGCTGATTGATAAAATGCTCTCGACAAGCAACCGGATACTGGAAAAAATCAGTGGTCGCTATTATGTCCGGCATGTGCCCAGTGAGCAGGGTTTTGCCATGGTCATTGAAGATACCAGGCAAAACAATGTGCAGCGCTTGCCTAAAACCTTGTCGGGCGGGGAGGGCTTTGTCGTCAGCCTGGCGTTGGCCCTGGCTTTAGCTGAGAGTGCCGATGATAATGGGCATGCCATAGACTCCTTGTTTATTGATGAAGGTTTCGGCAATCTGGATGAAGAATCTTTGTATCTGGTCATGAGTACGCTGGAAAACCTTAATACCCAAGGAAAAACAGTCGGCATTATTTCGCATGTGGAAGGGGTGAGAAAACGCGTTAAAACCCGGATAGAGATGCAAAAACAGACCGATGGGCATTGTTCATTTCAGGTATTGAGTTGATCTATGTTCTGGCGGGATTGGAATTGTTGACTTATATATGAATTAAGAGCTAAATCTGTATTGTAGAATCAAACACTTAGGATGCCGGAAATGATTGCAAAGCAAATGCTGATTCCTAACCCTTTGATTTCCAATATCTATAACAACAGCTCTTAATTCGCATTTATGCCCACGCTAAGCGGTGCGATTTTTAATTTTTTAGCCTAACTTTAATACGCGAACAGTTCTTGTAGAGTATTTCATAGCTCTACTTGAATGGATTCATCTATTGAGCCTAATTTTTTTATGAATCGAGTTTTATCAACGGCCCTGATTTGATCTAAAAGTATTAGCCCGTTCTTATTTTTGAATTTACACCTGACCCTGCAAGGAAAATCAAAACCCTTAGTCGTCATAGGGGCGACCAGAACAGTAGATAAAGCTGTCATTTCATTTGGAGAAATAACGACACAGGGCCGTGTTTTATTTATTTCTTTGCCTTGAGTCGGATTTAAACTGACAAGCCAGACCTGGAATCGGCTGATGGACGTCATTACCACTCCAAGTCATCATCTGATGTTAATGATGCGTCTAGCCATTCATTATCTATTGTTTCTGAGCCATTTGATGCCAGGATGGTTTCTATGGCTTTTTTCCAATGTTCTCTTGGTTTATGACTGGGCGTAATTAGAATACCCTGATTGACAACCTGTATATCAAGTTCTTTTCCTTCAAGATGAGCCTGCTGAATAAGTGGCTTGGGAATCCTGATGCCTTGAGAATCACCTATCTTAATTAAATGGGCCATAACAAAACCTTTTTAAATCGAATTATATTAGCCATCTTGATATTACAACCCTATAACGTTGTAATATCAAGGCGTTGTATTAGTGTCGTACCTACAGCTCTGCGCGGACCCGCATGCAGTGCGGTGTGAGGAGGGCTAGAGAGAAATCAGCCCTTACCCGATTAGCTTATTTTTATTTGTTTGCCCTGATATTCTTACCATTACCGACCAGAAAACACCATACTCGGTTCTAATTTTAATACTGGTCTTGAACTAATCGCTGCCGCCGTCAGGCTGACAATTAAAACGCCCAAAATACCAACTAAAGGTGTAAACCACATTAACCTGAATGGAAATGCGATTGTGGAAACAAATTCTCCAACAATGGCACACAAACCGATACCGATACCCGTGCCTAATAAGGCACTAGAGCCTGCTTGTATAAATACCATTTTTAATAGTATGGAATTTGAAGCTCCCATTGCTTTAAGCACTGCATACTGTTTTAGATTTTCATAGGTAAACATATACAGCATTACCCCAGTAACACCGAAGCCTACGGTCATAGCTAGAATTAGCATGGAAGCCATATCGCCGACATCTTCAGAATTTATGAGATACCAATGTACAGTATCTTCTTTAAAATCGTTAGATGTTCTCGCTCGTAAGTGAGTTTGTTGTTCAATACGTTTTGCCAGTTGACGAGCAGAAATCCCTTTTTTTGCAGATACCATAATAAAGGTTAATAGTTTGTTTTCAGAGGGTAACAGACGCTTTACATTTGAGTAAGTGGTATAAAGTAAAGGATGGGGAGGAAATCTTGGAATTGTTTTCGATACACCGGCAATAACAACTCTTTTATCATTAATTAAGAGTTCATCACCATAGCGTAACTTCCTTGTAGGAACATCTAAATGTACCCCATCGAAAGGCCATTTATCTTTTGCATGAACAGGTGTTTGTAATTTATCACTTGTTCCACCAGCATCAACGATAACACTATCAGGCATATAAGGTATTGTGGATAAAAGAGCATTTTTTAATAAAGGCGCACCTGTCAAACTTGCATCATCTACTCCAATCATTTGGAAAGTTTGAAAACGACCATTTGGAAAACGAGCAACAACATCATTTAATGACAAAGGAACGGCCGTTGCCACGCCCTTAACACTTCGCACTCTGTTTAAGGCGGATGAAGGTAAGTTTATCGTCATTTTTGTAGAGTTAACGGCTGGATCCATAACCCAAACATCAACAGATGGATTTTCCGAAACAAGGGCAAAACCCCAAGTCATAAAACCGGCAAAATAGGCAAGAGCGAAAGTCACTAAAAATGCGGTAAAAGTAATACCTGATAGTAAGCCAACATATTTTGCTTTGTCTCCCATCAGCATTTGCAATGCAATGCGGTACATTATAAAGCTTCCTTGGCGGGTACATTAATAAAAACATCTAATTGTTGTCCCACATACAACGGGAAACCGGGTTTTTCAATAGAATAGAAAACTGGTAATATTCGTAAATAAGGACGCTCAGTACTTAAACCGGTTAAAGCCGTTTTAGGTACAACATAAGGTTCTGTGTATTGATAGTGCAGTGGTATTTTTATATTTGGATGATTACGAACAAAGGCGACAGCTTGTGTTTTTGGCTTAAAACGTAATAATTCATTTTCATTAATATCAACACGTAATCTTAATTTATTGCTACCTACAATAATTGCCCTCGAAGTAATACGACTACTATCAATAAATTCACCAACCCTTATTTTGCATTGCAATATTTTTCCGGTTATCGGTGAATAAACAGTATGTCGTTTTAATTCTTTGTTAAAGAGTGCTAATTCTGCTTTAACTAAAGCAGAATTAGCTTTAGCCAAAGCAAGTTCATCAACTGAAGCCAGAAATTTTCGCTTGCTTATCACGCCAGGTGCCTGATCGTGAATATTTTTGTCAATTTTATATTGATGTCGCGTTTTGATTAATATGGCATCAGCAACCTTTAATTTACTCTTGGCAAGTTCAATTTTTGCTTTAGTATCTCGTGCATCGATACTAAACAAAGGATCACCCTCCTTAATTTCTTGTCCTGTACGTACAAAAAGTTTCGTCACTACACCTGACACTGCTGATCCAATAGGGATGTTTGTGCTTTCGGCTTCTATAATACCTGTGGCATAAATAAAAGATTGATAAGGAGCTTTCACTTTATCAATTGATTTGGTATTAACGGGAGTTGGTTGATCGTCGTAAAAAATATAAGAGACAGCAATAAAGAAGCCTAGAAAAGAGAGCAACATCAACTTAAAAAAGCCTTTCATTGGGGGGCTCCATTTTTATTCTCAATTTTAATAATTTTACCGTCATCCATATAAGCCATGCGATCTGCGAAATAAAATATTCTGTTATCGTGAGTAACTACAACAAGCGTTTTATTTTCCTGTTTTACCAGACGACGTAAAAGCACCATGACCTGCTGTCCAGATTCATGATCCAGATTACTGGTTGGCTCATCACATATAATTATTTTTGGTTTATGCACTAAGGCTCTGGCAATAGCAACCATTTGCTGTTGACCACCACTTAACTCGCCCGATAATGCATGAGTGCGTGAACCCAAGCCAACGGTATCAAGCACTATTTTTGCCTCTTTCAATGCTATTGTGCGTTTTACTCCTTGAATCAACAAAGGGATAGCAACATTTTCTACGGCAGTTAAGGCAGGTAATAAGTTAAAAGATTGAAAAACAAAACCAATCGAATGGCTTCTAAAATAATTTTTTTTATCATCACTTAATTTACTCAAGTCATCGCCTAAGACAGAGCATTCACCACTATCTGCTTTGAGTAAGGCGCTAATAATTGAAACGAAAGTCGTTTTACCGCAACCAGAAGGACCAACCAACATGAGCAATTCATTTTGATAAACATCCAGATCGACACCACGCAAGGCAAAAACCTTTGCTTCACCTTCTCCGTACGTTTTTTTGATATTGCGGCAGTATATGACAGTATGATGATTTTTCTCAGAGTTCATGATTATCCATTCAAAAGCTAATCAGCGTAGTTGACTAAAACTGTAGCTCCTCCTCAAGCCTTATGCGGCAGTTCGACGTCGGTAATGATGCCGGCATCTGGGTCGTTGAATATGGTGTCGTCTAACGCTTTTTCACTGCGGCCGACGATGCTGGTGACGGTGGCGTCGCCGGTGATGTTGACGACGGTGCGCAGCATATCAAGCACGCGGTCTACCCCTAAAATCAGGCCAATACCTTCAACGGGTAAGCCGACTTGATTGAATACCATGGCCAGCATGATCAGGCCAACGCCTGGCACACCGGCTGTGCCGATGGAGGCCAGAATGGACATGCCGATGACGGTTAGATAATCACTAAATTCAAGATTGATGCCATAGACATTGGCGATAAAAACGGTGGCGACACCTTGCATGATGGCGGTGCCATCCATATTGATGGTAGCGCCGAGCGGTACGGTAAAGGCGGCCGTTGCATTGTTGACGCCAATACGTTTTTCCACGGCCTGCAGAGTGACCGGAATGGTCGCATTGGAACTGGCCGTGCTGAAGGCGAATATCTGAGCCGAGCGCATTTTTTTGAAGAATATCACGGGTGACAGCCTGGCTAGAAAATGCAACAACAGACTGAAGGTGCCCAGACAATGCAGTATCAGGCACAGGACGACGACAGCGAAGTAGCCTATCATCGGGATAATCAGCCCGAAGCCTTGTTCGGAAAAGGTTTTTGCCATCAGAAAAAATACCCCAATCGGGGCAAAGTCCATCACCAGGGTCACCACATTCATCATGACTTCATTCAACCTATCGGCTAAATCGACTAAAGGCTGACCTTTTTCGCCGGTCATCAACAGCGCGATAGCAAATAAAATCACAAAGAAAATAATTTGCAGCATATTGCCTTCGGCGAAGGCCTGGATCGGGTTGCTCGGGACGATATTGATTAACACGTCGGTTAATGGCGGGGCGGGTTTTGCCGTAAAGTCGCCCAGGTTGGCGGTGGTTTCAAAGCCTTGTCCGGGCGAAATCAACAGGGCAACCGTTAATGCGAGAGTGATGGCCAGCCCTGTTGTTAACAGATAGAGTGCAAAGGCTTTGATGCCAACCCGGCCCAATGTACTGACATCACCGATGCCACAAACGCCACAAATCAGGGAGAAGGTGACTAATGGGACAACCAGCATTTTCAGCGCATTGATAAACGTGGCGCTCACGACATAAAACAAGCCGTTGACCAGCCCGTTTTGAACCCAGTCAATAGGCTGAGCAAACTGATTGATCAAACTGCCCAGCAATAGCCCGAGCAGCATGGCAATTAAAATTTTGGTGGTGATCGGTGTTTTGTGTTGGGACATGGGCTTTTAAGCAATTAGTTTAGGCAATCAGGCCGGTTCGGCTAATGCGATTTTTTCAGCATTAAAATAGTGTTGCAGCTGTTGTACGCGGCTGAGGTCGAGCGCTTGCGTTCGCAGGTGGTTTTGACACAATGCACCGCGAAAACCGAGATAATCCGCCTTAAAGGGCAATAATTGATGAATATGTGTTTGCCGCAAGGAACCGGCCAGCCCGGTGAGAAGGTGATGTTGTTTGGCGCGTTGCACAAACTGTTCAATACGCTTTAAAGGCAATACGTCAAGCAGCGAGCCGTTTTGTTTGTTGGCGGTATCGAGCATAACACCGGTGAAACCGGTTTCGGCCAGTCGCGGAATCAGGCTGAAATCCGGCTGTTGATCGGCAAATAGAACGGCGATCAGGCGTAAATTGTTCTGTTTAATGTCGGTTTTAAGACGGTCGAGCGTTGCCGGGGTATCACCTGCGCTGAAAAAACCGATTTTAATATAATCGACGCCGCTAGCGGCCATTTTCAATACGGCCTGTTGAATCAGGTCAGGTTCCATCGGTAAGTCGCCAATGGTGGCGCTGAGGGTGTTGGTGGATTTCAGGCGATTTACGATCGTTTTTATTTCGGGCAAGGGTAGGGCGCCTAACGCGCCTTTTTCCGGCTGTTTCAGGTCGATAATATCGATATTTAAGTGTTTAATTTGTAATGCTTCGTTCAGGCTGTTGATGCTGGCCAGTATTCCGCTCATGCTTGAATGACTCCTTGTTTAAAATCTTCGACCACTTCCATCAGCCATTGCCAGGCTTCTTTCTCACGCTCTCCTGCGGTTTTTTCCATGCCAATACGAAGATAAGCGAGTTCTTCTTCGATCTTTTTCCACGGTAACAGGTGCAGACGGCTGACTAATATCGCCGCTTCAATGACGGCAAACTGGGCACGATTAAAGCCTTTGAATGGTTTGTGGATGGCTTCGTAAATGGATTTACAGAAAATCATTGGCCGGATGTCATCATCTTCAATTTTTTCGATGCTGAGTTCGCAATGGGCCAGTGTGCATTCCAAGTAGTGCCCTGTGGTTTTTTTGGCTTCTTTGAGTGGCCAGTTGCGACGACCGGTCAAACAGCCGGCAAAAATACGCACATCATCGCAATAATTGATGATTGCCGTACGGGTTTCAATGATGTTGTCCAGGGTGGAGCAGGGTTTGAAGGGGCGGATGACAAATTTGTCTTCATGGGTATGAATGCCCATCGGCGCAATATGTGGAACGCCCTGACGGTTTAATGTGGTGACAATAACTTCTTGAATCATTTTTTGAACGTCGTTCCGACTGGTTTAAATTGGTGTAAATCAATGCTGCTTTCATTATGGTTGGTAATGCAGCCCCAGTCCAGTTTTTGATCCTGGGTGAAACGTTTGCCCAATTGCCAGGCTATCTCGGCCCGAGCCAGTTCCACGCCGAGGTAAAAGGCATGGCCGCCATCATTTTCTACGCCCAAAGCGGGATACAGTTCAAAGGGATCGGTGGCGCTGTTGAGGCCATCGCGATTGAAAATATGGATACCTTCTGCACTGACTTGAATACGATAACTGGGGTCGCGAATTTCGCTGGCCAGGGCTTTTATTTCATCAAGGCTGTAAGGGAAGGGCGCGGTTTCATGCACCGTCATCAGGCCGGAGTCAATATGTTTGGGCAGGCTGTTAAGCCGTTTGGCGGCATGCATGATGCGGCGGGCACGGTCTGCCTCGCGTATGGCTGTGCGCGCGTGTTGACTGACTTCGGTGGCCAGGACATGGTTAATATTGAGTTCGGAACAGATTCCGAATAACAAGGCATTCATGCCGGTGGTGTCGGCATGGGTCAGCTCGGTCAGATTACCGATACCAAGCATCATTTCAATATCGGGATAGCGTTGCCGGAACTGAAAATTGCGGGCGACCGATTCGGTAAAGCCAAAATGGATGGGGTCGAGAATGGGGTCAACGATAAATGTACGATTCTGTTTTTGCAGCTGTTCGATGGCGCTGTCGAGCGTTTGCAGGTTGCCATGTTGCTGCGGGATTAAAATCGGTGTGGCCGCGACTTCATCGCTGATCCATAGCGTATCCTGAGTCAAACTCAGCATAAAATCAGCACCGGCTTTGCCGCCACGTAACAGATCATCAGTTTCCAGCGAATCAATGCTGACCGTAAAGCCTTCGTGCTTCAGGGTTTGGATACAGTCTTCCAGGTGTGGAAAATCAGTGCCGGGTAAACAGCCGATGTCAATCACATCCGCGCCGTTTTGGCGATAATACCTGGCGCGCGCCAGGATTTGTTCCAGCGTCATGTGTGGAGCGTCGGTAATTTCGGCAAAAATTTTGACAGCATAGTCGTTTAAGTCAATATGCTCGGCGGCATGGCCGAAATATTGGGGTAAATCTTTGACTTCTTCCGGTCCGCGCTCGACCGGTACGCCGAGTTTTTCAGACAGGCTGTCAATGTCGCCACGGCAACGGCCGGGAATGATGATACGATCGGCACCAAAGGTGTCGTGTAAACGGCGGGCAATCATATCGGTGGTTATCAGTGCGGCGACTTTGACGCCAATTTGATGCACCGTATAGGTGAAATCCGGCTGCATGTTGCTGAGCACCTGGTGACATTGTTTTTCGGCCAGCTTCCCGGTCAGAAACAGAATATGTTCGCTCATGTTAACTCAGCCAGGCGACGGTTGACGGTTTCAATCAATTGATCCACGCTTTCGACGACCTGGGTATATTCAAATTGACGAATTTTTTGGGTGCCTTCAAGATCTATTTTTCGGGGATAGACCATGACTTTCTTGTTGCCGGGCGCTGTGGTTTCCATTTCAGGCGCAATGTCACAGGGGTAAACAATGCTGGGCACGCGGCATTTTCCAGCCTGGGAGTACAGATTGGTCACCAGTGAGTCGGCAATACCCAGTACACATTTGGCAATTGTATTTGATGTGGCAGGCGCCATGACGAAGGTGTGATAATAACCTTTATAAAACAAGCCAACCGGTGGGGCCGAGGCCGCTTTGTCGCGATAAATCGGCAGGTGATTTCTCAGTTCTTTTATATCAACGCCATACATTTTTAACACTTCTTCACCCGCCTGACTGATATATAAATCGACCTGATTCAATGTCAGCAGGAATTCAAGGCATTCTTCTATATAATGACCTGAACCGGTTATGGCCCAAGCCAAACGGGGAGATTTATTCACGGTATCTTGTGGTGTGGAAAACCCGCATTATACCTTAATAAAGATCAGACAAAAGGAGGTCAGGATGTTTGCTGCGATTGATAAGCCCATGATTATGGGTATTTTAAATGTCACACCAGACAGTTTTTCTGATGGTGGGGAATATAATGAAGTCGATGCGGCGGTATTGCGTTGCCGCGAAATGCTGGCGCAGGGCGCGGATATTATCGACATTGGCGGTGAATCGACGCGGCCAGGGGCGGATTCGGTCACGGCAGAACAACAGCTCGAACGTGCCGTGCCCATTATTACGGCAATTCGGCAGCAGGTGTCAGAAGACGTGCCGATCAGTATTGATACGACCTTGAGCGCGGTCGCAAAAGCGGCGTTAGAGGCGGGCGCTAACTGGATAAACGATGTTTCGGCCGGGGTGGATGATGATGAAATTTTAACCCTGGCGGCTAAAACCGGCGCACCGATTATTTTGATGCACAGGCAGGGGACACCTAAAACCATGCAGGATAATCCTTTTTATGATGACGCGGTGCTCGATATTCTGGAAGAAATCAAGCAGCGGGTTGAGGTGGCGAAAGAGGCCGGCATCCCACGGTCACATATTGCCATTGATCCGGGCATTGGTTTTGGGAAACGCAAACAGGATAATCTTGAATTATTGGCAAATCTGGATCAATTTGTCGCATTGGGGATGCCCGTCATGCTGGGCACGAGTCGCAAGCGTTTTATGGGCAGTATTTGTCAGGTGGACAACCCGAAAGAGCTGGTGACCGCAACGGCGGTAACGACAGCTTTGGGCGTGATGGCGGGGGTGAAGATTTTCAGGGTTCATGATGTCAAGGAAAATCGTCAGGCGGCCGATGTTGCCTTCGCCATCAAACAGGCTGGCTAAATGCTGCATCCGGCCTTAACAACGCTGGAACAGCGTTTTTCCGATTCGCCAATTCAAAAGGTTGACGATACGCTGTTGCAGCAGGCGGGTGTGGAACTGTGGCTGAAGCGGGATGACTTGATTCATCCGGTTATTTCGGGCAATAAATGGCGAAAATTAAAATACATTTTAAATCATGCCCTGCACAAAAAAATGCACACCATAATCAGTATGGGTGGGCCGTGGTCGAATCACTTGCATGCTCTGGCTTATGCGGGAAAACAGTTAGGCTTGACGACGAAAGCCTTTGTGCGGGGTGAAAAGCCCGACGTGTTGAGCCCGACTTTACGTGATGTGCTGGCGTGGGGCATGGAGATACACTTTGTCTCACGGCATTATTATCGGGAATTGCGGCAATATCGGCAATTTGACAGTCTGCCGGATTTAATACCGGGTGAATATTGGTTACCGGAAGGCGGTGCGAGTCCCTTGGCATTGCAAGGTGTTCATGAAATTGTCACAGAAATTCCGGTACAATACGACAGTTTAGCTGTCGCCGTGGGGACGGGAACCACGCTGGCCGGTTTGATTGCCGCCAGTAATCACGATACACAGATTGTTGGCATTGCCGCCTTGAAAGGGGCTGCGTTTTTGGATGACGATGTTAAGCGGCTGATTGCGCCTGAGGAAAAGGCGAACTGGAAAATTCTATTGGATTATCATGCCGGCGGTTTTGCTCGGACGACGCCTGCGTTGTTGGCCTTTATTCAGCAGTTTGAAGCGCAGCAGCGGATTCCGCTTGACCGGGTGTATAACGCCAAAATGCTATATGCCTTGTATGATCAAATTCAGCAAGGACTGTTTCCGCGAGGAAGTCGAATTGTGGCGATTCATACTGGCGGTTTACAGGGGATGCGCACCATGACATCACGTTGCGATTGAGAGTGTTATTTTTAGGATACGAACAAGGCAAGGCCGGGTTAAATACAGGACATAATGATGAATCAGGAAATCAATAATCAAGCAAACACAACAGAAATCGACTTGTCATCGCCCGAGTTGTATATCAACCGCGAATTAAGTTTGCTGGAGTTTAATGACCGGGTTCTGGCTCAGGCAAAAGATGAAAGCCTGCCTTTATTGGAACGGCTGAATTATTTATGTATTTCCTCTTCCAATCTGGATGAATTTTATGAGGTGCGGGTGGCCAGTGTGATTCAAATGGCCGAGATGGAGCCGGGGGCAACCGGTCTGGATGGTCTGACGCCTTATGAACAATTGGCGAAAATTGCCGGGCGTGCGCATCGCCTGGTTGAGGATCAATACCACGTGCTCAATGATATTCTGATTCCTCAGCTAAAACAGGAACACATTTACTTTATTCGGCGAAATGAGTGGACGGAAAAACAACGCGCCTGGCTGGAGCAGTATTTCAATGAGGAATTGCTGCCGATTTTAACGCCTGTCGGGCTGGATTCGGCGCATCCTTTTCCACGCATCTTAAACAAGAGTTTAAATTTTATTATTACGCTGACCGGGAAAGATGCGTTTGGCCGCAATAGTGGCCGCGCGGTCTTGCAGGCACCTCGCGCCTTGCCGCGGATTGTGCGTTTACCGCCTGAAGAAACCGGGGGCGGGCCGAGTGAGTTTGTGTTTTTATCGTCTATTATTCATGCCTTTGTCGGTGAATTGTTCAATGGTATGACGGTGAAGGGGTGTTATCAATTTCGGGTCACGCGCAACAGCGATTTTTTTGTGGATGATGATGCGATTGATGATTTGCTGCATGCAGTCGAAGGCGAACTGGCAATGCGAAATTATGGTGACGAGGTTCGTCTGGAAATTGATACTAATTGCCCGGAAGAAACCGTTAATTTTTTGAAGGCGCGGTTTGGTTTGCAGGATGGGCATGTTTTCAGGGTAAACGGGCCGGTTAATCTAAGCCGGGTTCAAGCGATTTATAACAAAGTCGATCGACCTGATTTAAAATTCAGTCCGTTCAAACCGAATGTGCCGGGTGCCTTGGGGCGTAAAAAAGATATTATGTCGGCGATTAAACAACGGGATTATTTATTGCATCATCCATTCGAATCCTTCATGCCGGTTGTCGAATTTATACGTCAGGCGGCGGCAGACCCTGATGTTATTGCCATCAAGCAAACACTGTACCGAACCGGCATGGATTCACCGATTGTAGCGGCTTTGATCAAGGCGGCCCGGAGTGGTAAGGAAGTGACGGTGGTGATCGAATTGCGCGCACGTTTTGATGAGAAGGAAAATATCGGTCTGGCAGCAAAATTACAGGAAGCCGCGGCACATGTGGTCTATGGTGTGGTGGGCTATAAAACACACGCCAAGATGTGTCAGGTGTTGCGTAAGGAAGGCAGGAATTTGCAATTTTATACCCATTTGGGGACTGGCAATTATCACCCTAAAACTGCGCGGCTGTACACCGATTACGGGCTGTTTACGTCGGATAAAACCATCGGTGAGGATGTGCGGCAAATTTTTGCCCAATTGACCAGTTTAGGTAAGGTCAGTCGTTTGAATAAGCTATTGCAATCGCCGTTTACGCTGCATAAAGGCTTGCTGAAAATGATTGACCGCGAAATCGCGAATGCAGAAAAGGGAAAGTGTGCCAAAATCATTATTAAGGTCAATGCCATTATTGAAAAGCAATGTATTGAGGCCCTATATCGAGCATCACAGGCCGGGGTGGAAATTAAGCTAATTGTTCGTGGCGTGTGTTGCTTAAAGCCAGGAATAAAAGGTGTTTCGGATAATATTGAAGTGCGCTCGATTATTGGCCGTTTTTTGGAACATACCCGGGTCTATGCCTTTGCCAATGGCGGTAACTGGCAGGTATATTGCTCCAGTGCAGACTTGATGGATCGGAACATGTTCAGGCGGGTGGAAACCTGTTTTCCGATTGAAGACCGAAAATTGCATGAGCGGGTGTTAGGTGATCTGGATATGTATTTAAAAGACAATTCGCAGGCCTGGGTGTTGCAGGAGGATGGCCAGTATCAACGCCTGGAACCGGGAGATGATCCGATGTTTCAGGTGCAGACTGAATTGTTGAAAATGTTTACCTGATGCCAGAGGAACAGATGAAACTGGCGGCATGTATGACTGTAGCCGATTTTTTGGATCATTTGTGGCATCAGGTGGTTACCGGCAGGTTATACAAAAATTTACGCGCCTCGTATGTGCATTGGTATGTTGCCAGGCCGCTTGCGCGTGTTGCAGAGTGGTTTGGAGCATGAAGGCAAGAGACAGAAGACAGGGTATTGTGGTGGTGAACACCGGTGAAGGCAAGGGTAAGTCATCGAGTGCTTTGGGTATGGTGTTTCGTGCGGCAGGCTGGGGCATGAAGGTCTGTGTCATTCAGTTTATCAAGGGACAGTGGAAAACCGGCGAACAAAAAGCGGCCGAACGATTTGATAATATCGAATGGCATGCGTTGGGGGATGGTTTTACCTGGGATACCAAAAATCCTGAACAGGATGTTAAAACCAGCCGTGAAATTTGGGAATTTGCCAAGCAAAAAATATGCTCTGAGGCTTATGATTTTGTGCTGCTGGACGAAATTAATTATTGCTGTGGCTATCAATGGATTTCAGGTCAGGAAATTGCCGATTTTATCACCGATGAAAAGCCGCCCTGGTTGCATCTGGTATTAACTGGCCGTAACGCGGCACCTGAAGTGATTGAGGTGGCGCATACCGTTACCGAGATGAAAATGCTGAAACATGCCTATAAACAAGGTATCAAAGCGGCGCAGGGGGTCGAGTTTTAAACCTGTAATCACCTATTCAGTCCAATTTCGTGGCAAGCGACTCAGTTTTCCAGACCGGCTTGACACCCGATGGCATGGGCGCGAGACGGCCGAGTTCCACCCACGGGTTATCCGGGTTATGAAAGTCAGAACCTTGTGAGGCAAATAAATCAAATCGCCTGGCCAGTTGCAGGCTGCGCTGAATATCATCGACCGAGCTTTGGCCTGTGACAACTTCAATGCCTCGTCCGCCTGCGTGCTTGAATGCGGTTAAGGCTCTTTTCAACCAACTGCTGGTCAGTTTATAACGCAAAGGGTGCGCCAGAACGGCGATGCCGCCACTGGCGGTAATCCAACTCACGGTTTGTTCGAGTGTCGCCCAATGGGTTGACACATAAGCCGGTTTACCCTGGCCTAAGTATTTGTCAAAAGCGTCTTGTAAACTGGTGACGTATTTTTGCTGTAATAGATATTGCGCAAAGTGTAAGCGTGTAACCATATCGGTTCCAGCCGTCGCGCAGACGGCCTCATAAACGCCTTCGATTCGTCTTTTAGCCAGTTTTTCAGCGATTTTAGTGGCGCGATCGACGCGAATTTGTTGTTGCAGCCTGATGCCGTCCATTAAGGCCGGATGTTGAGGGTCAATGCCTAAGCCCACGATATGCAGGCATTTCTTTTCCCAGCTGGCGGATAATTCGATGCCTGGGATGAGCTGGATTCCTAAGGTATCGGCCATGATCTGCGCTTCGGCTAAGCCCTTCAGAGTGTCGTGGTCGGTCAGCGCCAGCGTGGTGACGCCGTGTTCAGCGGCTCGCTGAACTAATTGGCTGGGCGATAAAGCGCCATCGGAGGCGGTTGAGTGGCAGTGCAGGTCGTATTGTTCTGTCATTGCTTATTGATATTCGCTATATAATTTGGCGTAAAGGCCATTTTGCTGTATTAGCGTGTCATGTTTGCCTTGTTCACAGATTTTACCTTGTTCAAAGACATAGACATGGTCGGCTTGTTTGATGCTGCTGAGGCGATGCGCGATGATAATGGTGGTTTTATCCTGTAAAAAAGCATTCAGCGAATGATGCAGCTTATATTCAGTTTGCGTATCTAACGCCGAGGTCGCTTCATCGAGAATAACGACTTTGGGTTGACTGACTACCATTCTGGCGATGGCTAGCCGTTGACGTTGGCCGCCGGACAAGCGCATGCCGTGGAGTCCGATAACGGTATCGAGTTTGTTTGGCAACGCTTCGATGGCGTCTTTAAGCTGAGCGATGGCCAATGCCTGCCATAGTGTGGCATCGTTAATGTCCTGCCCTAAGGTTAGATTCATACGGATAGTATCATTAAACAGGGCAGGGTGTTGTAAAACTGTGGCAACGTTTTCGCGCACGACTTCAAGGCCGATGTCGGTGACCGGAATATCATCAAAATAAATCATACCTTTTTCAGTTGGGTACAGGCCGATCAGAATCTGAGCCAGGGTTGATTTACCGCCACCACTGGCACCGACCAAGGCGACTTTTTTTCCTTTAGCAATGTTCAGGTTAATGCCATTCAAAATGGGGTCGTCCTGATAGCGAAAATGCAGGTTTTCGATTCTGACCGAAACGGTGGGCTGATTTTTAAAAGGGTTTTTAAGATGGGGATAGTGGGGTTCTTGCTTGAGTGTCGTAAGTTTGTTGATGCGGTTTATGGCGGCTTTGGCCGCAAAAAAGGCTTGTTGTATGCCTAAGATTTCCTGAACCGGCGCCATCATAAACCACAGATAGCCAAAAACGGCTAACATTTCGCCAATGCTTAAATCGGAATACAGCACCATCAGCATGGCGGTCGCGCGGAAAATATCAAAGCCAAACAAAAACGTTGCAAAACTGAAACGGACAGCCGCATCACTTTTCCAGGCAAATGCAATGGAGTGTTCTTTAACCGCTTTTGCCGAGTCAATCAGTTTGTTGCAATAGTATTTTTCCCGGTTACAGGCGCGGATCTGATGAATAGCTTCCAAGGTTTCGGTCAGTGCTTGCTGAAAAATGCTATAGGCTTTATTTTCTTTGCTTTTAAGGTCTTTGACCTTGCTGCCAATCGAACGGGCCAAAAAAATGACAACCGGGTTCAAGAAAATAATAAACAACCCGAGTTGCCAGTGCATCCATAATAAAATAATCGCCGTACCGATGACGGTCAGGCAGGCGACCAGTAATTTACTGATGGTGGTGCCGATAAAATTATCCAGTGTATCCAGATCAGTGACTAAATGCGTGACAATATTGCCGCTGCCGAGGCTTTCGTATTCCGACATGGAAATAAAACGCAAATGATTGATGAGTCGTTTGCGGATGTGAAAAATGACATCTTTTGCAATCAAGCTGAATTGCCGGGTTTGGATAATATTGAATATCAGCGCCATAAGACGCAGCAATACACTGGCCAGTAAAACAGCCACAAGATACACAATGGGTTGCTGCCATTGTAGCGGGGTAAATTGGTTGATGAAATGAACAATCGTGCCGGGCTTGTTGAGTAAAACCTCATCGACCAGGAGTGGCATTAACAAAGGGACAGGAACACTGGAAAGCGTTGCCAATAGTGCAATGACATTAGCGATAATCAGTTCTTTTTTATGTTTAAACGCAATGCGTGCGATGGTGTTCCAGTCGTAGGTGTGGTTTGTATGACTCACAAGCAGCAGTGAATTGAAGAAATGAGACTATTATACTGGGCCAGTCGTTGTTTGGTTTGAAAGTTTCACCCTTCACATAAAAGAACACTTGTTATGTGGGGTAAAAACCGGTTAGTTTTTTTCCATGGCTTGAATAAACTGGTTGGCTTCAGCAATTGATTTTTCCATGGCGAGAATCAGTTTGGAGACATCGGATTTGATGTCGGTTAAATCTTCTTTGAGTGAAGCAATCGCTTGTGCATTCAGGTTATGTTTTAAATATAAAACCTGGTCTTTAAATACGGCTAAAACGGGCTGCATTTTTGCTTCTGCCTTTTTCATCGCGGTGATCAGTTGCAGGTATTGACGTTTGGTAGCCGTCAGTTTTTGTTGACTACGGCGCTTTAAAGAGACATTGCTGTATTCTTCTATTTCGCCTTCCCATTCAGCGAACAGCGCTTCAGAAACATCTTCAATGTCTTTGATACGCTTATGGATTTCATTGGCTTTATCCAGGCTTTTTTGATAGGTATCGTTCAAGCGCTGATAGGTGTCTTCAAGGTCACCACCGGAATAATGGGTTAAGGTCTGAAATTGCGCTAGTGCGGATTTAAATTGTTGTTTCGCTTCTTCCTGGGTATCCCGCATTTTTTCAACGCGATGGATCATGACTTGTCGCTTGGGAATACCTATTTTTTCCAAGGTGTTTAAATAAATTGATGAGCAGCCCGCAATCAGCAGAGAAAGTACAAATATCAGTTTTTTTGTAAGCATGGTTTGTAGGAAAAGGTTTAAAAGAGATGATTATTTATCAGGATAAAAAATTTTGAAGATTTCTTCAAACTCAAGCAACGCCTTTTCGACAATATCGGACAGTTGTTCACCCTCGATATTCAATTTTTCGGGGTCAGGTAACATTCCTGAGGCGACAAAAAAATTGATTTCACGGATGATAACCGCCAATCGAGAAAATTTATGTGTGTTAGCGTCTGGGTGATGTTGCTGAATGGTTTGAATAATTATATCAGGCAGATTCCAGGCTCGACACAGTTCAGCCCCCATTAGATAATGGTCAAAACCAATGATTTGTGTTTCTAACTCGGCTTCTGTAAACATATTATGTTTTTGTTCAGAGCGTAACAGTAAATTGACTTCCCTGGCCAGTTCCGGGGTTCTGCGGAAAAAAACTAATAAACCTATATCATGTAGCAATCCACAAACAAAAGCCGATTCGTGATATTCCCCGCCGCTTTGTTTATCAATTTCAGCGGTTATTAAGGCGCATTTTAGACTGCGACTCCAAAAATCTACCATGGAGATAGTGCCTGGGAGATCGGAGAATCGTTCAATGATAATCGTTCCTAGCACTAAAGATTGAAGTTCCTTATAGCCGATCATATTGATGGCGCGGTCAATGGATGTGATTTGAGCTGGGAAGCCATAAAATGCGCTGTTAACGATGCGCAGAAGACGAGCCGTTAAGGCCGGGTCTTTTTCAATAATTTTTGCGCTGTCCTGGATAGATTTATTTGGATCATGAATAACTTTCTTGAGAGCAAGGTATATGGTCGGAGGCGTTGCCAGTTGCGTGTCGCCTCTTAATAAATCAGCAGGTGTTAGATCGGTATGAGCAGTAGTCAACATAAAATTGGTTAGTTGTTTATTGTTTGAGTTATGTCAATTCTAGATGCGTAACAAGTTTTTAAAATGATGGCTTATTGCTGCTGTCCTTTTTTTGACAGTCGTCGTGCGTATGGGATATTTAAGGAGTCTTGTTGTAAACAAAATTTGTTTACAACATCGAATTATCTTAAACAATAGCTATTTTTTTGTGAAAAACAAGGGGTAATGAGGATATCAATGGATGAGTTATTGTATAAGTAGGATTTACTGCTACAATCATTGTCATTGAATGATTACTTGTCATTCAGCTGATGTTTATTAAATATCGTTACTCAACACCTGAGTTCGTTTTACTAGCTGCACCTTTAGTGGGTCAGCGGAATACCGAACTGACGTGTAGAAAATATAAAGGCTCAGCTAAAGCATTCAATTTTAAAAAAGTAATGCCACGATAAGAAGAACAGGCATGTTTATCAAAGATTTAGACAGGTAATATAATGCAGGTTAACGGATGAGTGACTCTAGCACCTTAAAAGAAAAAACGGTTGTTCTAGCATTGTCTAATGAGTACACTGCGCAGAAGCTTAAAGATATTCTTATTGATAAAGGTTACCGTAATTTTCATACGGCGTATGACGGTCGCCAGGTTTATGACATTTTAAGGCGATACAGTCAGCATATTGATCAGATTGGTGTGGTACTGATTGATGAGGCGTTGCCGCGATGCCAGGTATTGGAAATGTGCGAAAGTTTTGCCTGTTCTGATAATAATTATCACATCCCTTTTTTGGTCATAACCCGCCAGGAGTCAGAGTTTCAACAGCAGATCAATCAACGTTTAAAGCACAAAAATTGTCTGGTTCGTAGCCTAAAAGCTTCGTCTGTTGATGATAAATTATTGATCCTAATTGATCTTCTAGTCACGATTCGGCATGAGCGGCTCTTGCGGTATAAGCAGGAAGAACGCTTGATTTCAGAGTTAGCAGAGCGAAAAGTCGTTGATTCAAAATTAAAATACCTCATCGTTCATGATGAACTAACAGGCTTGTATAACCGTAATAATTTCGAAAAACAGTTACGCCTTGTTCTCAACCGGACAACTCAGATTCCTCAAAACGGCGCGTTATTGTTTGTGGATATTGATCGCTTCAGTCTAATCAATGAGCTAGAAGGTTTTGATGTCGGCGATCGATTGCTCGTTGAATTGGTGATATTACTGCGGAAGTTTGTTCGCAGCAATGATTTGTTTGCCCGGATTGGATCGGATGAATTTTGTTTGTTTTTAGAAAATTATGACGACAAGCAAGCAGGGCAGTTTGCCGAAAAACTGAAAAAGGCAATCGAAGATACCCGCTTTTTTACCGGCGAAACCTGTTATAGCATTTCTGTCTCTATTGGTATAACAACGTTGAATTCAGGTAACAGGATTTATCATCCGAGTGAATTGATTATCCGTGCAAGGCAAGCCTGTAATACGGCGAAGGAGAATGGTAGAAACCTGATTTGGGTTTATAACGAGAATGATTCATTTGAAAAGGAACGGCGTAAAGATGTTTTCTGGGTGCCGGTCATTAAAAAAGCATTGCTCGAAAAGGAATTTTTTCTGGTTTTTCAGCCGGTTGTTGAATTAATGTCAGGAGAAATATCGCATTACGAAGTTCTAATCAGAATGCAACGGGAGGAGGATATTATCACGCCAAATCAGTTTCTGCCGGCGGCTGAAAGAATGGGGTTAATGAATAGTATTGATTTGTGGGTGGTGGATACGGCTATTGATTTTCTTGCCAATTTGTCAAATGAACAAGGACAGGTGTCATTGGCAATCAATTTATCCAGTATGGCTTTTCAAGATAGTGCTTTGTTACCAACAATCAGAGATAAACTGGAATTAACCTGGGTTGATGCCAGTCGCTTGACATTTGAGATTACTGAAACGGCGGCAATAGCAAACTTTGAGCAAACACGGGATATGATCAATAATATTCGTGCGTTAGGGTGTAAGTTTGCATTAGATGATTTTGGGGCGGGGTTTTGTTCGTTTAATTATCTGAAAAGCTTTCCGGTTGATTATATTAAAATCGATGGACAGTTTATTCAAAATTTGATTAATGATGAAACGGACCAGATTTTGGTGCGTTCAATGGTTGAAATTGCCTCTCAACTAAGTAAAAAAACAATTGCTGAGTTCGTGGAAACGGCTGGAACTGTTGAGAAATTGAAGGAAATCGGTGTTGATTATGCACAAGGCTATTTTCTAGGCAGGCCTGAAAAGACATTATTAAAAAGCAATGCCTTTTCACTTCAATCGATTGTGGATGCAGATCAGCAACCAACGCAAATTCATAAATACACGCCAGAGACGTAGTGTAAACAGATATATACTTCTCATATGTGTATTTCCTTTTAGAAATATCTCTGTCAACGCTAATATTCAGAGCTCCTCTCAATACTCTTTCTCTCCCCCGGGAGAAGGCTGGGATGAGGGTTTCAAATACATGGGGCTCTGAATATTTACCTGTCAACCGCTTTAATGTCGCTTAGGATAGGGTTTTAAACTTCTCTTTCTGTACGTAGATGGTTATGCCAAAGTTGCATTAAATCTCTGGAAACCAAATTGAATAAGGTATAATCGTCGAATTTGAATCAAGAGTATAGGCATAGAATGGAAAAAATCAGTAAAGTTGTGTTGGCGTACTCAGGTGGTCTGGATACCTCTGTTATATTAAAGTGGTTGCAGGATGAATATTCTTGCGAGGTGGTCACGTTTACAGCGGATATCGGGCAAGGTGAAGAAGTTGAACCTGCGCGTGAAAAAGCCGAGGCAGCGGGTATAAAAGAGATTTATATCGAAGATTTACGGGAAGAATTTGCACGTGATTATATTTTTCCAATGTTTCGTGCGAATGCTATTTATGAAGGTGAATATTTGTTGGGTACGTCCATAGCCCGGCCTTTAATCGCCAAGCGTTTGATTGAAATTGCCAATGAAACCGGCGCTGAAGCTATTTCGCATGGTGCGACCGGCAAAGGTAATGATCAGGTGCGTTTTGAGTTAGGCGCTTACGCCTTACGCCCGGATATTCATGTGATTGCGCCTTGGCGTGAATGGGATTTGAATTCACGTCAAAAGCTTCTTGATTATGCTGAAAAACACGGTATTCCGGTTGAAATGATGCAAGGTAAAAAGTCACCTTATTCCATGGATGCTAATTCACTGCATATTTCCTATGAAGGCGGTATTCTGGAAGATCCGTGGGCTGAGCCTGAAGAATCGATGTGGCGCTGGACAGTGGCACCTGAAAAAGCACCGGATCAACCCACTTATGTGGAGTTGACTTATCAGCAAGGTGATATTGTCGCCATTGATGACATTTCGCATACGCCGGCTGAGGTCATGGATAAACTTAATAAACTCGCAGGTGACAATGGTATAGGGCGTTCTGACATCGTTGAAAATCGCTATGTTGGTATGAAATCACGCGGCTGTTATGAGACGCCGGCCGGGACTGTCATGCTAAAAGCGCACCGAGCTATCGAGTCGATCACGCTGGATCGTGAAGTAGCGCATTTGAAAGATGAACTGATGCCGCGTTATGCCAAATTAATTTATAATGGCTATTGGTGGAGTCCTGAGCGCAAAATGCTGCAAGAGATGATTGATGCTTCACAGCAGCATGTGAATGGTAAGGTCAGAGTAAAGCTGTATAAGGGCAATGTGATAATTGTCGGGCGAGATTCCGATACTGATAGTCTGTTTGATGAAGCGATTGCAACATTTGAAGAAGATGAGGGGGCTTATAATCAAAAAGATGCCGAAGGCTTTATTAAATTAAATGCCTTACGTTTAAGAATTGCGGCAAAAAAACAGCGTGTATAATTCTTTAGATTAACGTTAAAACCTGTTCAAGATCGTTACGAATTGCTGTGAGTTAGATGGCGGATGGGCATCAATAAGCCAGAGTTTACAGGCGGTAGGAAGAGGGCAGCCTAAGTCCACTAGCCGTGGGGCAGCATATCTTGAGCAGGTTTTTACAGAGGGTAGATTTTGTTCCTGTAAAAACCTTGTCTTATATATCGACGTTAATATGTTATCGGGGCGATTAAAAAATTAAAAGACCATTCTTCATTTAGCTTGTATAATAAAAAGAGTTGTGCGTTCTTATCCGTTCAGAAACTGTGGTCCTGACGGCAGAAGGATTATCCAGAATCCGAAATAAATATAAAAATGAGCGATATGCATAAAACGGGTCCAGAAGATTTTAATGGTAGCAAGCAGAGTGTGGTCTTTTTCGAAGGTATCCCACATCGACAAGCGCTTGTCAGAGTCAATCGAGTCTTGTTATTCGCGGTTACGGCCTTAATCGCTATTATTTTTATCGCTGGATTTTGGCTTATCCCTTCCTATAGTCTCGTTGAAAAAATGAATGCCCAGCAAAAGAGCCGGGTTTCTGTCGAGGCATTGCAAAACCCGGCCTTGTCACAAGAAATTAATGCCCTGAAAGGGCAGTTAGTAGGCTTGATTAGCGGTTCCATCGAGAGTAAATTGCGGATTTTAGAGCAAAGTATTCGCTCGGGCAGCTTGGCGGCTTCTTTAGGCGCAATTGAAGATATCAAGAATGATGTTAAAGTTTTGCGTTCTTATTCGGCGCCAGAAAAAAATAGCTCAGGTTCCACAGAACTTAATGAGCGCCTGATTGCGGAAGTATCTCATCTAAAGCGTTTGATTTATATGACCTTGGCATCTTGTGGGCTAATGGTTGCCGCAATTGCAGGTTTTTGGCTGCGTCATAAATTCAGGCTAGAGCAGAAATTGCCAAAAATTTATTTAAGAGCAATGAAGAAATAACGGTAATGTTTTTTTGTAGTCAGAACCCTCTCATTATCGCCTGCTCCCTTGGGAGAAGGCGAGGATGAGAGTATCAAAAGCAAGAGGGTTTGAATATTTACGATAAAAAAGCCTATCAAGACGAATGCCAGGCGGTTAAGCCAATAAAAAAGCCACTTCAAATGAAGTGGCTTTTTTGTTTAGATCCGGTTGATGATCTTATTGTGCTAAGTATTCGTATACAGCATCAATCGCTTCATCAACATTGTAGCCTGCTTTTTTGACAGGGCCGACAGCCATGATGGCATCAACAGCTTTTGGCATGCCGCCACGGCCTTCTTTAATGACCTGTGCAAATGTAGCTTTGTCTAATTTTCCAGCCTTAATTAATTTTTTCAATTGAGGGTTAGATGAAATATCGTGACAGGCGCCACAACCACGGCCAAAAGCACGGTCATAGATTTTTTTGCCGACTTTTAATTTTTGATCAGCAAATGCTTGACCACTTAATGCGATGATAGCCGCACCCGCTAAAACAACTAATTTTTTCATTTTACGCTCTCTTTTGTTGTTACAAGGAATAGTATAATTACTATAAAACAAACCTTTAAAAGGATAGGCTATTTTGATCAAAAACTCAATCTAAATTTTGAATAAATGCCAATCCTCATGGTTGTATTATCAAGAAATTGACTGAACAAAGACTGAATCAACGTCATGTGTAAATAAGAGCAAATATTGCATGACCTAACGACGGCGCCAGCGTTGTAAAAAACCATTGCTGCTGATGCTGTAGAATTTTTTATCATTGTCGTTAAAGTTGAGTGCCAACACACTGGCCGCCGCCGGGCGCCAGTTTTCATTCTTTTTTGTGCGCCAATATTTTTTGAGTTTACCGGTTTTGGCTGCCCACAGTTCTATACGCGAGTCGACCAGGCCGGTTAAAAGATATTTGTCATTTTTTGTGAACGTTGCTGACAGGATGGTTTGTCGTTGCGGACCAATTTGTTTGTGTCGTTTGCCTGAGGGCAATTTCCATAGCCTGGATTTTCCCAGGGCGGCATTGGTAAATGCATATTTGTCATTCGGGCTGATGGCGACGGTTGAAAGTTCATTGTCATGTTGCCATGTTTTTAATAGGGTGCCTTTATCTAGTGACCAGAGCTTTGCGGTTTTATCTTTTGAACCGGTTAGCGCATATAATCCGCTCAGTGACAAGGCTGAGGTTGTTACGACATCATCATGCGGAAATGCAAAGCGAGTTTTTCCTTGCGCCAATGACAGATAAATGGCCTTGTTCTCCAGTCCGACCAAAGCATATTGACCATCAGCCGAAAGGGTTACGCTATAAATATCAGGCAGGCTCCAGACGCTTAATAATACGCCGTCTTCAATGCGCCACCAGGCAATAGAGTTTCTCTCACAGGTGACAGCATAGCGTTCGTCAGCGGAAATAGCGGTCGCAATAATGCCATTTTTCTCATCGCTGTGTTGCCACTTATGAAGCAGAATAAATGGGGACAATTGCCATAATTCAGCATAACCGGCCAGTGGCGCAATGAGTGCATAGTGTTCTGACAGGCTGGCGGCATAAAGCCCTTGTTTGTGAAAAGAAACGGTTTTCTCAGCTTTGTCATGCGAATCGCAAGCGTTCAGCAGAATCATGGTAAAAACCATGATGAATATGTGTTGCAGGCGGATACGGCAGCTAATTTTCATGTATGTTTAAACCAGTCCAGTTTATTGTGCAAAGTGACGACTGTACCAATGATAATCAGCGTGGGGGCCGTTAGCGTTTTATTTTTTATTTTGCCGGGTAATGTCGCCAGTGTTCCGGTAATGACCCGTTGTTTATCGGTTGTGCCTTGCTGAATGATAGCAATCGGATGCGTTTCCGGACAGCCGTGCTCAATCAAAGATTGACAGATTTGTGCCAATCCCACTAATCCCATGTAAATAACAATCGTCTGATTGGATGTTGCCAATTGTTCCCAGTTTAGGTTGATTGAGCCATCTTTCAAGTGGCCGGTGACAAAAGTACAGGATTGCGCGTGATCCCTATGGGTGAGAGGAATGCCGGCGTAACTGGCACAGCCCGAGGCGGCCGTGATGCCGGGTACAACCTGAAAAGGGATTTTTTTTGCAATCAGGGTTTCCATTTCTTCGCCGCCACGGCCAAATATAAACGGGTCACCGCCTTTCAGTCGCACAACCCGTTTTCCGGCCAATGCCAGCCGTGCAAGCAGGTCGTTGATTGATTCCTGTGGCAGACTGTGGTTGTTACGCTGCTTGCCAACATATATTTTTTCTGAATCGCGTCGCGTCATGTCCAGAATTTTTGGTGAAACGAGGCGATCGTACACCACAACATCGGCTTGCTGCATCAGGCGTAATGCACGCAGCGTCAGTAAATCAGGATCGCCAGGCCCTGCGCCGACCAGATAAACTTCGCCAACGATCGATTGTTCAGGCGGTTGGCTTAAAAGCGCTTGTATGCGCTGTTCGGCCTGGGATTCCTGGTCTTGAAACACACGCTCGGCAATTTCACCTTGCAACACCTGTTCCCAGAAAATACGGCGTTGCGCGGGGATTTTAAAATGTTGTTTGACTTTTGATCGGTATTTTTCGGCCAGGCGAGCGAGTTTTCCGTAACCGGGTGCAATGATCGATTCTATTTTTGCGCGTAACAGACGCGCTAAAACCGGTGACGCACCGCCTGATGATACGGCGGCAATGATGGGTGAGCGATCGATGATGGCCGGAAAAATGAAACTGCATAAATCCGGATTATCGACCACATTGATCAGTATGCCGCGCTGTTCGGCCAAGCTTGCGATATGCTGATTCAGTGGCCTGTCATTGGTCGCGCAGACAATCAGAAATTGTTTATCGAGATCGCTGTCGGCAAAGGGTTTTTTGATGAGTTTCAATGATTCATTCGCAGTTAACGTTTGCACCGACTCGCTAAAATTTTCGGCAATAACGGTAATTCTAGCATCGGCACGGCGTAGCAAATCAATTTTTCGGGCCGCCACCTCGCCGCCACCAATAACCAGGCAGTCTTTTTGTTTGAGTTTTAAAAAAAGGGGAAAGTAATCCATCCGTATGTACAGTTAATGATTTAATAGATGATATTATATGCGTTCTTTATCCTCTATCAGGAAAATGTAAGGCAATATGATTGAGTTTGATGTTGAAGTTGATGCGAAAGGGTTGAATTGTCCGTTACCCTTGCTACGGTTGAAAAAGGCATTGGTGACCATGGAATCTGGTCAAGTCGTCAAGGTGGAGGCAACAGACCCTGCGGCGCATCTGGATTTTGGTGTTTATATCGAACAGGCCGGGCATCAGCTTGTCGATGTTATAAAAGACGATGGCTTACAGATTTTTTATATTCGTAAACAATAGTGAGTTGTGATTTCAAGGCCTGAGTGGTGCTGTCTGGCTGGTTTTTTTATAGTGTTTGTAATCGCTTAAAACCAGGTCATGGTCAAACGCCAGATGGTCTGGGAGTTGGTCAATACTAAACAGTTGGCAATTTTTGGCGTCATCTGCGGCGATCGGAATGCCCTGTGCCTGAGCGATGTAAACGGCTGTCACCGTATGGCCGCGCGGGTCGCGGTCGGGTTTGGAATACAGCCCGAGTAATACCTCAAGCGTGACGTCCAATGAGATTTCTTCTTTCGCTTCCCGAATGGCAGTCTGTTCAATGCTTTCGCCAACATCGACAAAACCACCTGGAATCGCCCAGCCCAATGGTGGAAAAGCGCGTTCGATCAAAATGATGGGCGTGTCGGGTTGATCGACCAGTTCGATAATAATATCGGCTGCAATTAATGGCGTAACAGGGCGTGACATGGTCAGGAATCCTTTGCATTGAAATTTTCAGGGATGAGGATGGTGTCTTGCGGCGGGTGTGAATCATCCGGCACCGGGTAATCTTTTATAAAATGCAAGCCCCTGCTTTCTTTGCGAGATTGGGCGCAGCGAATAATCAATTCGGCAACGGTGACGAGGTTGCGTAATTCCAGTAGATCACTGCTGATTCGGAATTGACTATAGTATTCGGCAATTTCTTCTTTCAGCAGTTTAAGCCGACTCATCGCCCGGTTTAATCTTTTAGTGGTACGAACAATGCCGACATAATCCCACATAAAATGGCGTAATTCGTCCCAGTTATGGGCGATAACGACCTCTTCATCCGAATCGCTGACCTGCGATTCATCCCATTTAGGTAAATCGGGCGGTGGCGGAATATCGGGCAATAAGCGTTTGATATCCTGGCTGGCGCGATCGGCAAAGACCAGGCATTCCAGCAGTGAATTACTGGCCATACGATTGGCGCCATGCAATCCTGTACAGGCGACTTCACCAATCGCGTAGAGGCTGTCGATATCGGTGCGGGCATAGCTGTCTGTGACGACACCCCCACAGGTGTAATGCGCCGCTGGGACAACAGGGATGGGATCTTTGCTGATGTCAATATCAAAACTCAGACATTTTTCATAAATCGTTGGGAAATGCTGTTGCAGAAAATCTCTGGATTTATGTGTAATATCCAGGTACACGCAGTCCAGGCCGCGTTTTTTGATTTCGTGGTCAATGGCGCGGGCGACAATATCGCGTGGTGCCAATTCGAGGCGATCATCATAATGTTGCATAAAGGGCTCGCCATTCGGCAAAACCAGGTGTGCGCCTTCGCCACGCACCGCTTCGCTGATCAAAAATGAACGCGAATGCGGGTGATACAGACAGGTGGGGTGAAACTGCATGAATTCCATATTGCTGATTCTGCAACCCGAGCGCCAGGCCAGCGCGATACCATCACCCGTTGAAATATGCGGATTGGTCGAATACAAATAGACTTTACTGGCACCGCCGGTCGCCAAAACGGTACATTTAGCGGCGATGGTTTTGATGGTATCCGAGCGACTGTCCAACACATAGGCGCCTAGAATACGTTGCGGTTTGATCCCCAGTTTTTGTGCGCTGATCAGTTCTACGGCATTATGATATTCCAGCAGCGTGATATTGGGGTGCTGTTTAGCGCGAGAAATCAAGGTTGTCGAAACGGCTTTGCCGGTTGCATCATCAATATGTGCAATACGGCGATGAGAGTGTCCGCCTTCACGATTCAGATGCAGTTCTATGCGCCCCTGACTGTCACGTCTTTCGGTAAAGCAAACCCCTTGGTTGCGTAGCCATTCAATGCTTTTTCGGCCATGCGAGACAGTCAATTCGACGATGTCACGGTGACAAAGGCCGGCGCCGGCAATCAGTGTGTCTTGTATATGGGACTCTACCGAATCATGTTCATCCAGGACGGCCGAAATACCGCCCTGTGCATAATAGGTGCTGCCTTCGGTAAGGGCGAACTTGGATAATACGGCGACACGGGTGTGCTCGGCCAGTTTTAATGCCAGGGTCAGACCTGCACCGCCACTGCCGATAATCAGAACGTCAAAATGCTCAGTTTTTGTGTGTATGGACACGTCGCTCATTTATTTATTGAAATTGGGTTATCATATCAGCTACTAACGTTTTTATGCTATTTTATGAGATCAACGAAGCTATCTGGAAAATCTGATGACAGTATAAGCTCATCGTGACTTTGACGGATGGGAAAACCGCAGCCTGAGAACATTTTTTATATTCACAGAACTTATAAGGTTTAATTCTGTCTATTCTCCTACTGAAAATACAATTGTGAGCGATCAAACAAGGAACAACGCCGACCTGGATAAAGAGTTGGTGCAGAGGGTTCAGCAAGGCGATAAATCGGCTTTTGATTTACTGGTGCTGAAATACCAGCATCGGATCATTCAATTGGTGAATCGTTTTATTAAAGACCCAAGCGAAGCTCAGGATGTCGCACAAGAGGCGTTTGTCAAAGCTTACCGTGCTTTGGGTAACTTCAGGGGGGACAGCGCGTTTTATACCTGGTTGTATCGCATTGCGATCAATACGGCTAAAAATTATCTTATGTCGCGTACGCGGCGGCATACGGATTATGAAGTTGATCTGCAGGATGCCGAACAAGTGGAAAATGTCCCCCAATTGAAAGGCATGGAAACGCCCGATAATGACATCATGAATGAACAGATTATTGATGCGATTCGTGAGGCTATCGATGATTTGCCTGAAGATATGCGAACAGCGATTACGCTGAGGGAATTCGATGGTATGAGTTATGAAGAAATTGCTGAGGCAATGGGGTGTCCTGTCGGTACGGTTAGATCGCGTATTTTCAGAGCCCGTGAAGCCATTGATAAAAAATTATCTCCACTGCTTGATAAAAAAGGTGTTTTTTAATGCAAGAACAACAAAATATTGGCCTGAAATTATCGCAATTTCTCGATGACGAGCTTGATCAGCAGCAGGCTTTGTCACTGTTAAAAAAAATGCGACACAATACAGACATCGAAGTCAAAATGTTGCGCTATCAGGTCATCGGACAGGTTCTGCGTACCGAAGAATCCATTCACAAACCCATTTATCTGGTGAATAAAGTACATGATGCGCTTGACAATGAAGTGTTTCATTTTCATCCCGCAACAAAAACAGCGCACAAGAAAATCAAGCGGGTGGCGATTGCCGCAACGCTTGCAGCTGTTGCCATTATGATTCCAATCGTACAAAAACAAAATACAACGCATCAGAACGATGTCGTGCAGATTGCGCATAAACAGCCGGAATCATTCAAGTCTCAAGGCCAAACATTAACGGTAGCCCATGTTGATCAAACTTCACCGGTTTTGCGACAACGTACCCTGGCCAGAGAGCGGCTGAATGATTATTTATATGCCCATAGCAATCGCATCTTTGTGACCCCGGATGCGTCATTTAGCCCTTATGTTCGAACAGCAAGTCTGCGCGCAGGGCAATGATGTTGATACATTCCGTTTTTTTTGTGCTGTATTGGGTTATTGTCTCGGCAGCGTATGCAGAAGAACAGACCGCTGCTGAGTATCTAGGAAAAATGCGCCAGGCTATGCACACGCTGAATTACCAAGGTACGGTCGTGTTTATGGAAAATGGTGCGCTTGATGCCGTTCATTATCGGCATGCGGTTGTAAGGGGGCGAGAGCAAGAACAGTTGATTTCCCTGAATTCGCCGGCCAGGGAAATTATTCGGGAAGCCGGTACGGTTCAATGTATTTTTAAAGAAACCGGTCAGTCTGTTGTTGATCACAGGCCGTTAAATCACTCTTTTTTGATTGACTTTCCACAAGACATCGGTCGTCTTGAACAATTTTATCGATTTGAAAACAAGGGTATGGAAACGGTCGCCATGCGGCCTTGCCACAGAATTGATATTATGCCGCGCGATGATTATCGGTATGCCTGGCGAATCTGGATTGATAAGGATGTTTTTTTGCCGTTAAAAATAGAATTACTGGATTTGACCGGAAAAGCATTGGAACAAGTGGTGTTTACTGATTTATCCTTGCCGGCTACTATTCCGTTTATTTCATTAGACGACACATCAGAGGATAAAGTGCGGCACATTCATCAGACAACAAATCAGCCGCAGGCAACATGGCCTTTTATTTTGAAAAATATACCGCCGGGTTTTGAAACGCAGTTTTATACCCAAAAACCCATTCATAAAGCCTCCGAATACAGTGTCTCTCATCTTTTGCTGAGTGATGGATTGTCTTCTGTTTCGGTTTATCTGGATCAAGCCGATGATTCATTAGGTGATAGTCAAGAAAGTTTAGGCAGTGTCAATTCGGTCACACGGATATTAGGCGATAAGTTATTGGTTGTTTTGGGTAAGGTTCCACCTAAAACCGTTCAATTTATTGCCAAAGGTGTTGTCTTAAAATAGCGCTGAGTTTTAACTGTGTATTTGCTATAATGCCGTCATTTTTAACACGGATAAAGCGTTGTTTCGGGTGGGTATCTTTTCATTGTCCTACATCGTGAATCCGCTACATTCCAATATTGTTCAGACGAGAGATTTGCATGATTCAAGGTAGCATCGTTGCGCTAGTAACCCCCATGACTGAAAATGGTGCGGTTGACTATGAGAGTCTGGATAGACTCATTGAGTTTCATATTGAGCAAGGTACCGATGCATTGGTCGCCGTCGGAACCACAGGTGAATCAGCAACATTAGATGAGCAGGAACATTGCGCAGTTGTCAAACGTGTTGTCGATCAGGTCAACGGCCGTATTCCTGTGATTGCGGGTACGGGTGCAAATTCCACAACGGAAGCCATTGCATTGACAAACAAGGCCAAACAGGTCGGCGCTGATGCCTGTCTGTTGGTGACGCCTTACTACAACAAGCCGACACAGGAAGGCTTGTATCAACACTTTAAGGCGATTGCAGAAGCGGTTGCCATTCCTCAAATCCTTTATAACGTGCCTGGACGCACGGCCTGCGACATGTTGCCGGAAACGATTGGTCGTTTGGCTAAAATGGACAACATTATCGGCGTAAAAGAAGCGACGGGTACACTGCAGCGGGTGCGTCAGATCAGGCAACTGACCGGGCCCGATTTTGCACTTTATACCGGCGACGATGCCAGTAGTCTTGAATTCTGTTTGCTGGGGGGGCAAGGTTCAATTACGGTTACCGGTAATGTGGCGCCTGCTTTGGTGCATGAGATGATTATGGCAGCGATGGCCGGCGACAAGGACAAGGCAGAGCAAATAGACACTAAATTGATGGGTTTACATCAATCCTTGTTTATCGAATCCAATCCGATTCCGGTTAAATGGGCCGTTGCCGAAATGGGTTTGATGGGCCAGGGTATTCGTCTGCCATTGACCTGGCTCAGTGAGGCGAATCAATCTCGGGTTAAAGCGGCTATGCAGCAGGCGGGTGTTGTTTAATGCGGCATAAATCTTCGCATTGGGTGTTACTTGCGATTATTTGTGTTGTTGGTTTGCCTGCATGCAGCACAATAAAAAGCTATTTTCCTGATAAAACCAAGGATTATCAGCTGGAAACCGAGCTGCCGCCTTTAGCGTTGCCCGATGACATTAAGCCTGAGGCTAAAATTAAAGATCAGCCGATTTTGCCGGAACCTGTTTACTCAAGGGAAAGTTCAGGCACAGTCCAGACTGAAATCGCAAAAAACAAACCGGATGAGGCCAAAAAAACCTTGTATTCCCCGGTTGAACTGATCGAATATGATGCGGGTGCAACCCGGCTCAGAATTTACCAACCCATCGACAAAGCCTGGCGCTTTGTCGGCAAGGCGTTGAGCCGACAGGCGATTGAAATCACCCAACGCGATCGCCAGGGATATTCCTATACTGTTCAATATGATTCCCATGCCAGAAAAGTTGAAGACGGTACGTTATGGGATGAACTGATGTTTTTCATTGGCAATGAGCCTTCACAGGAAAAGCAATATTACATTCAACTGTCCCCCCGAAATAGTGAGCTGACTGACGTTGTTGTACTTGATGATCAAAAGCAACCGGTGCGGCAAGGGGATGGATTGAAATTGCTTAAATTACTTAAAACAACAATTAATAACGATCTGGCGCATCATACCCGATAAGCGCCTATGACTTCATTGACTTATCATGCTGAAATTTTCTGGAACACCCGCGTATTCTGATTTTCGGATAGCGCAGCTTTTAAGCGATCTTCAAGACATCGCACCTGACGTGACAGCTATCGATGCGCATTATGTGCATTTTGTGGATTTTAAAGACGTGCTGTCAACGTCCGATACCGAGATTCTTCAACAGCTTTTGTCGTATGGCTATCCGATACGGGAAGACCTTATCGGCGGCCGTAAATTATGGGTTGCGCCGAGACCTGGCACGATTTCGCCCTGGTCGAGCAAAGCGACAGAAATCGCCGAGCGTTGTGGTTTGGACAACATAAAACGTCTGGAACGGGGGATAGAATATCAGATTATCAGCACAACAGATTTAACGTCGACGCAATTAGAGCAGATAAAAGCGCAGATTCATGACCGGATGACCGAAACGGTACTGGAGAATGAATCGGATCTGCTTAATCTATTTGCCGAACATGATCCAGCCCCCTTGGAAACCATCCCTTTAATGACGCAAGGGCGAGCGGCGCTGGTTGATGCTAACCAGGCACTTGGACTGGCCTTGTCCGAGGATGAAATTGATTACCTGAACGAGAGCTTTAGCCAACTGGGGCGAAATCCGACCGATGTTGAGCTGATGATGTTTGCCCAGGCGAATTCAGAACATTGCCGACATAAAATCTTCAATGCCAGTTGGACCATTGATGGTGTTGATCAGGCGATGACATTATTCAAGATGATTCGACATACGGCTGAAAGAAGCCCGGAAGGTATTCTGTCGGCTTATAGCGACAATGCCTCGGTGATCGAAGGCAGCCCGGCACAGGTTTTTTTTCGTCATCCCAAAACAGGTGAATATGCGTATCAACAAGAGCCTGCGCATTTATTGATGAAAGTCGAAACCCATAATCACCCGACGGCGATTTCACCGCATCCGGGGGCGGCGACAGGTTCAGGCGGGGAAATTCGTGATGAAGGTGCAACAGGCCGGGGTTCGACGCCCAAGGCCGGATTGACGGGTTTTTCGGTATCGCATCTTAATATTCCGGGCTTCAGGCAGCCGTGGGAATATGATTTTGGCAAACCCTCGCGGATTGCCTCGGCACTGGATATTATGCTGGAAGGCCCGATTGGTGGTGCGGCGTTTAATAATGAATTTGGCCGGCCTAATATTGCCGGTTATTTTCGTAGCTTTGAACAGCCTTCGGAAACGGGTATCGAAAACCACTATCGTGGTTATCACAAACCGATCATGATTGCTGGCGGCATGGGTAATATTCGGCCGATGCTGGTCAATAAAAACCCCATTCCTGCTGGCTCGTTGATAATTATCCTCGGCGGCCCGGCTATGCTGATTGGCTTGGGTGGGGGCGCGGCGTCTTCACAAACCTCCGGCGAAAGTGCCGAGCAACTGGATTTTGCATCGGTACAGCGGGAAAATCCGGAGATGGAACGCCGTTGTCAGGAAGTGATTAATCACTGTAATGCCTTGGGCGACGATACGCCCATCATCTCGATTCATGATATTGGTGCGGGCGGTTTATCTAATGCCGTACCTGAAATCATTCACGACTGCAATCGAGGCGGATCATTTGAATTAAGAAACGTCCACACCGCCGATAAAGGCATGTCACCAATGCAGATCTGGTGTAATGAGGCCCAGGAACGCTATGTTGTGGCGATTCATCCTGAATCATTACCTTTGTTTAAATCCTTTTGTCAGCGTGAACACTGTCTTTTCGCCGTGATTGGGCATGCCACCGATGAAGAGCATTTGCGCTTGAGTGATGAGTGGTTAGGCGGCAACGCTGTCGATTTGCCGATGTCGGTATTATTCGGCAAGCCGCCGAAAATGCACCGTACTGTTCAACATATTGAAAAAAATCTGCCGGAACTTGATTTTAACAGTATTGAATTGGCCGAAGCGGTAGATCGGGTATTATCGTTTCCGGCTGTGGCCGATAAAAGTTTTTTGATTCATATTGGCGACCGCTCGGTAACCGGGCTGGTGGCGCGTGACCAGATGGTCGGGCCCTGGCAAATACCGGTTGCCGATGTTGCCGTCACGGCGACAGATTTTCAAGGCTATCACGGTGAAGCGATGGCGATGGGAGAGCGCACGCCACTGGCTTTAATTGATGCGCCGGCTTCGGGTCGCATGGCGATTGCCGAAGCACTGACCAATCTGGCCGCCAGCCGTATTGAAAACTTGGGCAAGATTAAATTATCGGCGAACTGGATGGCGGCGGCCGGCAGTGAAGGTGAAGATGCGGCCCTTTTCGATACGGTAAAAGCCATTGGGATGGAACTGTGTCCTGAATTAGGGATCGCCATTCCAGTCGGTAAGGATTCATTGTCGATGAAAAGCGTCTGGCGTGATGCGTCGGGTGAAAAAACCATGACCTCGCCCTTATCTTTGATTATTACCGCTTTTACTCCGGTCGTCGATATTCGGCAAACCCTGACGCCCGAATTAAAAAATGAAGAAAGTCTGCTGTTGTTGATTGATTTGAGCCAGGGTAAAAATCGCTTGGGTGGTTCGGTACTCGCGCAGGTTTATCGACAGCTGGGTCGGGAATGTCCAGATGTTGATGATGCTGCGCTTTTGAAAGCCTTTTTTGAAGCCATTCAAACCCTGAATCAGCAACAATTGATTATGGCCTATCACGACCGCTCCGATGGCGGTTTATTGGCCACGGTCAGCGAAATGATGTTTGCAGGGCGACAAGGTGTCCATCTGCAACTGGATTCTTTGGACGATGATATTTTAGCGGCCTTGTTTAATGAGGAATTAGGCGCTGTCATTCAGATTTCCCCGGATAACCTGGAGGCCGTTGCCCAGTGCCTGGCTGATGCGGGTTTAGCCCGATGCTGTCATCAAATCGGTTGCGTGATGCCTGCGCAGGAATTGAAAATCATGCATCAGGGGCGTTTGGTTTATCGGGCCAGTCGGGCACAGTTGCAGCAAAACTGGTCTCAACTCAGCTATCAAATGCAGGCGCTAAGGGACAATCCCGACTGTGCCAAACAGGAGTTTGACCGTATCGCCGATGATAATGATCCGGGACGCCATGTAAAGCTGACATTCGATGTGAATGAGGATATTTGTGCGCCGTTCATTAACACGACGCAACCTAAAGTCGCTATTCTCAGAGAGCAAGGCGTCAATGGTCACGTGGAAATGGCTGCTGCATTCGATCGCGCCGGATTTCAGTCGATTGATATACACATGACTGATATTATTTCGGGACGTGTTTCATTGCAGGAATTTGTTGGTCTTGTTGCCTGTGGTGGATTTTCGTATGGTGATGTCCTCGGTGCGGGCGGCGGTTGGGCCAAATCAATCCTGTTCAATCAACGGGCATTGGCCGAATTCAGCGGGTTTTTTCAACGAACGGATACCTTTGCCTTAGGTGTTTGTAATGGCTGTCAAATGCTGAGTGCCTTGAAAAGTATCATTCCGGGTGCTGATCATTGGCCGGCATTTAAACGTAATCTTTCTGAACAATTTGAAGCGCGGGTGGCCATGGTGGAAATTCAGCCATCGGCGTCTATTTTTCTACATGAGATGGAAGGTTCAATGATGCCGGTGGTGATAGCACATGGTGAAGGTCGTGCGGTATTCGAGTCTGGTACGCTGGAAAAGGCCCAGGTTGCACTGCGTTATATCGATCATTATGGCAAGGTGACGATAGATTTTCCGATGAATCCAAATGGATCTGAGCAGGGTATTACCGGACTGACGACAGAAGATGGGCGGTTTACCATCATGATGCCGCATCCGGAGCGTTGTTTCAGAGCTGTTCAGAATTCCTGGCATCCGGCTGACTGGCAGGAAGATGGTGCCTGGATGCGCATGTTTCGTAATGCCAGAGTTTGGGTTGGATAATTTTTTTAGAAGAAGGCTTGAAATTTAAATCAGCATCCTCATTATTGTTTTGCAGTGAATGATTTTTAGCAAAAATGTGGAGGTGTATTATGGCTGAATTAACACGACATGAACCTTGGAGTTTATTATCACAATTTCAACGCGAACTGGAAAAAGCCTATCAGGGTAGTGATGTCGGCGGTAACATTGCAACGGCGCAATGGTCGCCAACGGTCGATATCAAGGAAGAGCCGGATCGTTTTGTGATTTATGCGGATATTCCAGGGGTTAAACCCGAAGAAATTGATGTCAATATGGAAGATGGCGTATTGACGATTAAAGGCGAGAAGCAATCTGAAAATAAAACCGAAGAAAATGGTTATAAACGAGTAGAACGTACCTATGGTAGTTTCTATAGACGGTTTGCACTGCCTGATACTGCTGATCCCAATGGCATTACAGCAAAATCCAAGCATGGTGTATTAGAGCTGGTGATTCCTAAACGGGAAACCGCACAACCCAAAAAGATCAACGTGGTTGCAGAAGATTAATTGTCTGCACATGGAAAAGGGGCCTTCGGGCCCCTTTTTTTTGGAGGGTTGTACCTATTGATTTTTTGTTATTATACTATTGCTTTCATAATGAGTTATCACGGAGAAAATACATGTTAAAACATATTAAATCTTTACTATTAGCGATCAGCCTTGTTTCTGTTGTGCCGGCTATTCAAGCCGAATCAAACAAACCAGAAGGAGAATATAAAAACTGGCGTTTGATTTCTTTCGCGCATCGCGAAGATAATAAATCCATGCGTGCTATTTTAGGCAATCATATCGCTATTAAATCAGCACAGTCAGGCAAACATACCTGGCAGGATGGTACGATTCTGGCGAAAGTGTTGTGGAAGGAAAGCCGGCACGACAAATGGCCACAAGCCTTTGTTCCAGGTGAATTTATGCGTGCAGAAGCGATGATTAAAGACAGTAAAAAATTCGCTAAATCAGGTGGCTGGGGATTTGGTCACTGGGTGAATGGCAAACTGGAAATGCACAATGCCGAAGATTCGGCAAAATGTTTCGGTTGTCATGTCATAGCAAAAGACACTGGTTATGTGTTCCATCACGCAGTTTTATATTAATCTCTAAAAGTTCAGTCGTCTGTGTCATTTTTTATGTTAAAGCGGCACAGACGACCCCCTTTGGCCGCGCACTCGCCTAAAGTGGCTTCTGTGCCTAATAGGCCGTTCAGCAAAGCTTTGTCAAATTCACACACTTCGGGATGTTTTTGTGCAATATCATGATAGATGCAATTGCATGCCTCAATCGTGTGTTCATTTCCATCTTGATTCAAATTGACATGAAAGCCTAAATCATCCATGAGTGCGGTGACTTTTTGCAAACGTACCGCTAAAGGCTGGTTAACATATTCCGGTAAAAATTTTTCGGCGAGTTTGGCGCCGAGTTTTGCCATATAGCGTCGGAATGCTTCATCACCTAATTCATGTTTTAATTCATCTAAAATCAACTCTGAGAACCAGGCATATTGTTTTGGAAAATGGTTGATTCCTTTTTCAGAAATCACATAAACTCTGACTGGCCTGCCGGCCGTTTTGTTAAAAGAAACCGGTGTGATCATGTGGTTGCTCTCCAGCACGGAAAAATGCTGTTGGATGGCTGAACGTGAAATATCCAGAGCCTGACTGACTTCGTCAATCGTTAAGCCATCTCGATTGGTCAGCAAAATTTTCAGGATTTGATTTTGGCGCGCTGAAACAGAATTAAGCATAATATTTCTTTTAACAGGTATTAGTTGTATAAGCTATATCGATATGTTATTTTGTCACATAATTTAATGGCAAGCGAATAACATGCCATTAAAGATATTAAAACACACGAGGAGAAAAAAAATGAGCGATTCAAAAGAAGCAGCAACATTGTATGAAAGAATTGGTGGTGAAGCGGCTGTCAATGCAGCGGTTGAGTTATTTTATAAAAAGGTCCTGGATGATCATCGAATCAATCGTTGGTTTGAAGGAATGGATATGGATAAACAAATCGCCAAACAAGAAGCGTTTTTTACCATGGCTTTCGGTGGTCCCAATGAGTATACCGGTGAGGATATGCGTACCGCACATGCGCGCTTGGTAAAAATGGGATTAAATGATGATGATTTTGATGCCGTTATGGAAAATCTGGGCGCGACATTGAAAGAACTGAATGTCCCTGATGATTTAATTGCAGAAGCGGCGGCATTGGCAGAAAGCACTCGGGATGATGTTTTAAACCGATAATGTTTTGAGAGCCGGGGAGTATTCTCCGGCTCACCTCTTAAAAATGGTCTTTCATTTGCCGCAAGCGGGCGAAGACATCAACATTCTTGTTTTCGGGCATATTAAGTATTTGACGAATAGCGGCTGATTCGGGACGCAGAAAAGGGTTGCAGGCTTTTTCCTGGGCTAAAGTCGTTGGAATCGTCGATTTATTTTGTGCTCGAAGCCTATGAATGGTTTCGTTATAACGTTTCAATGCAATATTATCGGGATCGACCGATAAGGCGAAACGAGCATTGTTTTCGGTATATTCATGCGCACAATAGATTTTAGTCTCATCGGGCAGAGCACGTATTTTTTGCAATGAGTGCCACATTTGTTCGGGTGTCCCTTCAAACAAGCGCCCACAGCCTAGCGAAAACAAGGTATCACCGCAAAATAGAGCATGTTGCTGACGACAGAAGTAAACAATATGGCCTAAAGTATGTCCGGGTGTGTTGATAACCTCGATCACTTCATCGCCGAGTCGTAACATATCACCCTCTGAGACTGCCTGATCAATGCCTGGAATCCGATTTTGATCATAACTCGATGCAATCACGCCGCAACCTGTTCTTTCCTTTAGCAGCAGGTTGCCGCCGACATGATCCCAGTGATGATGCGTATTGAAAATATAATTCAAGGTCCAGTTCTTTTCGGCCAGGATGCGTAAAACCGGATTTGCCTCGGCTGGATCGACGACGGCAGTTTCATCTGACGCTGAATCGTGCAGAAGATAAATATAATTATCCTTTAAAACCGGAATTTGAATAATATCCAGCATCTGGGTTAAGCGCCAAACGCCTCAATCTGCCGCCGAATCCCGTCCACATCCAGGCCGGTCAGCGCCA
>CAJXMF010000016.1 GCA_913056195.1 uncultured Methylococcaceae bacterium
CGTCCTTATAAATCAATAGCCTATGCCTTCAGCCCCAAACTCGCTGAGTAGTTACCATCAGTGATTGATTAAATCCAGATACTCCTGTTCTGTCATGATCGTCACCCCTTTTTCACGGGCGGTATCCAGCTTTGTTTGTCCCACTTTTTCACCGATAATCAGATAATCGGTTTTTCCGGTTACGCTACTGGCGACTTTTGCGCCAAAACTTTTCGCTTCCTTTTTCATCGTGTCACGGCTGCCATGTTGCATGGTTCCTGTGAAGACCACGGTTTTTCCGGCCAGCGGGTGATTTTGAGTCTGCCGGGTATCGTGTGTGGTTGATTCAATGTGAAAGCCTAAAGCATATAATTTTTCAAACAACGGACGGATTCTTTTAAAGCCTTTAATAACAATCTGAGCGGTTTTTTCTGCAAAGCCTTCGACCGCAACGATATCCCCTTCGGTTAACTCAAAAATGGATTCTAACGGGTAATGCGCCAGTAATTTTTCACAATTGCCGAGCCCCATCCGAAATACGCCAAAAGCCGCCAGGAAACGCCAGTCTTCAACCGGCTCGAATCGGCTGCGGACTAATTCATCGACCAGATTCCGGGATTGTTTGGGGCCAAATCCCATCGCCTCAAATTGTTCGGCATTTAACGGATAGATGTCATAAACATTTTTTATGCCATGTTCATACAGTTTTTTGATGGTGGCCGGGCCAAAGCCATCGTTATTTTTTAATATTTTAAAAAAATGTTCCATCGTATGCGTGATCTGGGCCGGACATTCCAGATTATTAGTGCAGACCAGATAATCGTTATCCCAGACCAGTTCGGTGCCGCAGCTGGGGCAATGACTTGGAATTTCAGGCGTCACCGGTTTGATAACGGCTTCAATTTTAGGAATCACCTCGCCTGAACGGGTCAGCCGGATAATAGCGCCCGGTCCGATGCCTTTTTCCTGAACCATTTTGTAATGGTGAGCGGTGGCGCGAGATATCAGTGCGCCACTCAATCGTACCGGCTCCAATTCAGCCACCGGCGTGATACGGCCTGAACGTGAGGTTTGCGGAATCACGTTCAGTACTTTGACTTCGGCAGTCTCGGTATTGGCTTTATAGGCAATTTGCCAGCGGTGATGATGACGGGTTGCGCCCATAATATGTTTTATTTCGGTATCGGTGACTTCAAAAATGACGCCATCGACATCAAAGTCGACACTATGCCAGACATCGTTGACAATGTCGTCGAAATGCTCGGCCAATGTTTGCCATGGGCCTTCCCAGGCCGGTAACTGGGCAAAAGGGTAAAATACCGCCGCTTTATCCTCAATGGCTTTGATCGCATGCGGATCCAGTTCTTTTTCTTTAATAATACTGGCCTGAAAATTACGGCTGTTATCGTAAATTTTAGCTAAATGCTGATTGAAATAGTGTTTGTTGACGACGATTTCGCCAGCGCCTAAGCCGCGTTGCCCATTGTTAGCGATAACTAGACCGCGGTCAAAGACACGGCTGATATCCTGGCCATAGCGGCCATCGCCGCGGGTGTAGAGTTTTTTTCCATCATCATAGGCGGCGTAGCCATCCAGTTTAGGTGTGACACGGAAAATAAGCTGATCAAAATCCTTGCCAATTTGTGTCGCCGCTTTTTCTATCCGTTTGGCCCAACGGTTGATTTCCTCGAAATCATAGGCTTTATCGGTTGAAAGCATGGTAACCGGAAGTTTGACCGTTTTACCCGCAAATTCTGGTTCTGCTTCAACCTGGTGTAAATAAGGATGATCAGGATGGCGTTTTTTGAGTTCAGCCAGAAACAGAAAATCATAAACCGCATCACTGACAATGGGTTCGCCGCCTCGGTACAGCGCATTACAAATGGCTAATAGTTCCAGGAGTTCTCCATCATTGAGCTCTGAAACAGTCTCTGGCTGTTGGATGAGGTGCTGCAATTTATTTTCAGTTAAAAATTCAGGTTGAATATCCGCTTGTTGAAGCAGTTCTGTTTGTGTAGAGGTCAGCATTATGTGATCGAGTTCGTATTTTATAAATTTGTTGTCAGGGTTTAAGTTCGAGTTCAGAAAAGAGCAGTAATTTAATTATCGAACGACATGGTTTTTCTTTATTGAGCTGCTAGAATTATGAAAACTTCTTCAAGATTATACGAGAATCTACTTTTGGACAAAGATTTATCAATGGGGCTGGTGTTGCTCGAAAGTCATTTAGATGGCATGTTGGCGCGAGTTCAACAGAACAGTGCCGCTTTAAAACGCTTCCAAAAATTTGAGATGGGCTTGCTGGGTCTGAATACATTGGCCGAAATGGTCGAGTATGTTTTAACGTATACTCAGAACTTTTTTGAGTTAGATTATGTCAGCTTCTGTCTGATTGATGAAAATAATGAAATTAGTCGTTATCTGGTCGAAGATCGTTACGATTATCAAAACCGGCAAGGCCTGATTCTACTGAGCGAGAAAGATTTCTTTTATGATCGCTTAGGTGTCATGGTGCGTCCTTATTTGGGGGCTTATGTGCCAGAATTATGCGATCATTTTTTTCTGGAACAGGAAAAGCCGGAATCTGTGGCTGTTTTGCCACTCAATCGCCGCGGCAGGATATTAGGTTCGCTTAATCTGGGCAGTTTAAAGCCAGATCGGTTCTCGATGAGTATGGCAACAGATTTTATCGAACATATGATTTCGGTTATCAGCATTTGTCTGGAAAATAATCTAAATTTTGAAACCATGCGTCGTACCACGTTGATTGATACGTTGACCGGTGTCAATAATCGTTTTTTCTGGGAGCAGCGTATCGATGAAGAATTGGAACGCAGTAACCGCAATAATCAACCCTTAACCTGTTTGTTTCTGGATATTGATTTTTTCAAAAAGGTGAATGATGTTTTTGGGCATCAGGCCGGTGACTATGTGTTGACCGAAGTCGCTGGAGCTATTAAGAAACAATTACGTAGCAATGATGTCTTAGCGCGTTATGGCGGGGAAGAATTTGTCGCTTTGTTATCCAATATCGATAAGGAAAAGGCCGATGAGATTTCCGAGCGCATCCGTTCGGCTGTCAGTCAGTTACAATTAAATTATAATGGTGATGATATACCGGTTACCATTTCGATTGGTTCGGCGTCTTATCAACCCGATAGCGCATTTTCCTGTCCCTCGTCAGACATTGCTGAGGCGTTAATCAAACAAGCCGATATGGCATTGTATGAGGCCAAGAAAAAAGGCCGTAACCGGGTGGAAAATGGAGGGCGAATTGCAGCAATCAATCGTCAACTCGATCATAAAATCGCTTAAATACTGAAGTCATAAAGTTTACGTTGAACGGTAACTATTTAGAACGCCCCTCATCCTGGTTTTATCCCAAGGGTAGAAGGCGTTATTGAGAGGATATGCTGAATATTGTCCTGACATCTCATCTATTCCCACAAAAATGTCAAAACCTCCTGCTGTAAAGTCACACCCGGTCAATTTAGTCCAATATTATGAACAACAGGTTGAAGAGCAAGGACTGGTTTTTGACCCGGCGCAGGTTAATGTTGTTCAGCATCTGCAAAGCATTCTCGATCAGTTCGTCACAGAGTCCGTGTGGAGAAAGCGCTTGCTCGGGTGGCAATCATCTCAGAGTGTCCGGCATTTATATGTCTATGGCGAGGTAGGGCGGGGCAAATCCATGTTGATGGATATGTTTTATCACGCCTGTCCGATTTCCCGTAAACGGCGGATTCATTTTCATACCTTTATGCAGGAAGTTCATCAGTTTGTTCATAACTGGACGCAACAGGGCAACGTGATGTGGGCCATGGGAGAAGAGATTAGCCAGTCTGCGCGTTTATTGTGTTTTGATGAGTTTCATGTCACCGATATTGCCGACGCTATGATTATGGAACGTTTGTTTCAAAGTCTGTTTGATCAAGGCGTTTGTATCGTGATGACATCCAATCGACATCCCGCTGACTTATATCAAGGGGGGCTGTTACGCGAACAGTTTTTGCGTTTTGCAAATAAGTTGTTGGCCAAGGTTGATGTGGTGGAATTAACGGCGAAACAGGATTATCGACTGCAAGGTGTCGCTTCAGAACAGTCGCGTTTTATTTATCCACTAAGGCCGGATAGCAAAGTCTGTCTCCAGCAATATTATCATCAATTAAGCGATGGGGGTGCGGTTGAGGCGCACATCGTACAAATATCGGGCCGAAAGATTCAGGTTGAAGCCTGGCGACGGCGGGTTTTATGGGCAACTTTTTCGCAATTATGCCGTGAATCTTTAGGCAGTGGTGATTTTTTAGCGCTTGTCGGGCAGTTTGATACAGTCATTTTAGAGGCTATGCCAAAACTTTCGGCCGATGACTTTGACGCGGCGCGGCGGTTGAGTGTATTAATCGATATTTTGTATGAAAACAAGTGCTTATTGATTTGCAGCTGTGAGGTTAAAGCCGCCGAAATTTATACCGCAGGTGAGGGTGTTTTCGAATTTCAGCGGACGGTGTCCCGGTTAATCGAGATGCAAAGTCAACATTATCTTGAAGAACATAATCAACAGGTAGAGAATAAGGTGAGAACAGTCATGAAATAGTTGGGCTAATCATCCAGGCGGAGGACGCATGATTCACAACATGATCCGGCATCAGCGCATTGAAGCGATTATTGGTAATATCATGAAAGTGAAAATTGCCAATATCGCTCAATTAAATGATATTGCGCCTTGTTTTGGCGATCTAGCACGGGTGGAGGATGAGGGCGACTATTTTTCATTGGCGCAAGTGATCAAGATTACTGACGATGAAGTCTCTCTACAGGTTTTTTCCGGAACCCAAGGGCTTTCAACTCAGGCTTCCATCCTGTTTTTAGGTCATTCCATGCAGGTGACCTATTCGGTTAATATTTTAGGGCGGATTTTTAATGGGGTCGGTGAGCCGATGGATGGTGGTTCATCGCTGGCTCCCGACCCTAAAGTATCGATTGAATCCGTGACAGTGAATCCGGTTAAGCGGCTGTTGGCATCAAATATGATTCGGACCAATATACCGATGATCGACGTTTTCAATTGTCTGGTTGAAAGTCAGAAAATTCCCATATTTTCCATTTCCGGCGAACCATACAACCCTTTTTTGGCCCGTATTGCAATTCAAGCGGATGCCGATATTGTGGTTTTTGCGGGCTTAGGGTTGATTTATGATGATTTTCATTTTTTTCGCCATCAGTTTGAGCTGGCCGGGGTATTTGCCCGTACTGTCATGTTCACTAACTTGGCTTCCGATCCGATTGTCGAGCGCCTGCTGGTGCCGGATATGGCGTTGACTGTGGCCGAGCGTTTTGCGGTGGAAGAGGGCAAAAGAGTCTTGGTTTTAATGACCGATATGACCGCCTATGCCGATGCCATGAAAGAAGTCGGTATCGCTATGGAGCATGTGCCCTCGAACCGGGGTTATATGGGTGATTTGTATTCGCAACTGGCCAGGCGTTATGAAAAAGCCTGTGATTATCAAGGGGCTGGCTCGGTGACGATTTTGACAGTCACCACCATGCCTGGCAATGATGTGACCCACCCAGTGCCGGATAATACCGGCTATATCACCGAAGGACAGTTTTATTTGCATGACAATATGATCGATCCTTTCGGTTCCTTGTCGCGCTTGAAACAGCATGTTATCGGCAAGGTGACACGGGAAGATCACAGCCAGATTATGAACACGATGATCCGCTTTTATTCTTCGGCGGTTGAGGCTGAACAAAAACAGGCAATGGCCTTTGATTTGTCGGACTTTGATCTGCGATTGTTAAAATTTGGCCAATTATTTCGACAACGATTTATGGTTATTACGGTTTCGATTCCATTGGAGGATGCACTGGATTTATGCTGGCAAACATTGGCCGAGTGTTTTGAAGCCGAAGAGCTGCTGATGAAACAAGCATTGATTGATAAATATTTCCCGGGCCGGAATACGGATCAAGCCATGGAAGCGGGGGGCTGATATGCGTCGATTAACCTTTAACAAAGCGGCCTTGCATCAGCAAATACGCTTGTTGAAGCGGTATCGGCAGTTTTTGCCTTCATTGGATTTAAAACGACAACAATTATTACAAGAACGTGCCAAGGCTCAGGTGCGCTTGTCTGATACCCAAAAGCAGCTGGAATTATGTCTGGACTGGGTTGAAACCGAACTGCCCATGTTGGCTGATTCGCGGATTGAAGTGGAAAGCCTGGTTAAAATTCGGCGTATCGAAACCACTGAGAAAAATAGTGTCGGTATTCGCTTGCCGGTGTTGGAAACGGTTGAATTTGAAGCTGTGCAGTATTCTTATTTTTGCAGGCCGCATTGGGTGGATGGCTATATCCGTAAAATGCAGCAGGCGCTGAGGCTGAACATTCAATTATCGATCGAACAGCAGCGCCTGGATATTCTGCAACAAGCACTCAGAAAGGTTACGCAACGGGTGAATTTATTCGATAAGGTTCTGATTCCACAGACGCTGGAGAATATTCGAAAAATACGAATTTATTTGTCAGATAATGAGCGCGCTGCGGTTATTCGTTCAAAAATCACTAAGCAAAAAAGAGCGGGTTAATGGCCATCGTTCGTTTGAAAAAAGTCACCATTACAGGTCTTGGAAAAGAGAAACAGGCGGTGCTGAAAAAATTGCAGCAATTAGGACAGGCACATTTGATTGCTTTGAATCCACAAGCGGCTAAAAGTCAGGGCGAATTGCGGCAACAGAATCGTGATGTATTGACGGCGTTGAAATACCTGAATCAATGTCCTCGAAAACGGCCGCAAATCGATGATATGGATGATTTCGATCTGGATAAGACCATAACTCAAATACTGGATATTAAAGAAAAAGTAAGACAATTATCGGAACAATTAGAAGAGATTCAGCTTAAGATCAAGCATCTTGAACCCTGGGGTGATTTTAAATTGCCGCCATTAGAAGCTTTGAAGGGTATTCGCTTATGGTTTTATCGTGTGCCACGGCATTTGCTGAAAAAAATAACCAAGAACTTGGTTTGGCAAGTCGTCCATGTGGACAATATTCATTGCTATGTGGTGGTTTTGTCGACCAAAGAGCCGGCCCGTAATGCGATGCCCGTTGCGCGATCCCACACCGGTTCTGTGCCTTTATCCACGCTTCGAAAACAGGCTTTACGCATCACGCTGGAACTTGAAGACTTGCAGGCACAGCGTGAATCCTTAACGCGTTGGATGACGTTAATTTCTTTTAGCCTGCTCAAATATCAAGATCAGCTTGATCTTAAACAAGCGATGTTGATGGCGCTGGATACGCAGGATTTGTTTATTATTCAGGCATGGCTGCCCATCAATGCCGAAGCCGAAATGATGCGCTTTGCTCAAATGCAGCGACTGGCGCTTTTATTTGAAGCACCAGTGCCGCAGGACACGCCGCCAACCTTATTGAAAAATCCGGAATGGATAGCCGCCGGTGAAGACTTGATTCGATTTTATCAAATACCGGGATACCGCGAATGGGATCCCTCCGGTATCGTGTTTTTCTCGTTTGCCACATTTTTTGCCATGATTTTGTCCGATGCTGGCTATGCCAGTGTGCTGGGGGTGATTTTACTGCTGAAATGGAAACGCGCAGCTCAAACTGAAAAGGGACGAAGAATGCGCATTCTCGCGCTGGTTATCGTGCTGTTCTCATTGCTTTGGGGCATGCTGACCGGCAGTTATTTCGCGATTCCATTGCCACCTGAATCAATATTAGCGAAAGCCGCGATAGTCGATTTAACTGATTTTGATCAAATGATGCGATTGTCGATTGCCGTGGGTGTTGCGCACCTGATACTGGCTAATTTGATTAAAGCCTGGCAATATCGAAAAACGGCATGTTCGTTGGCATCTATAGGCTGGGCCGTGTTGGCGGCGGCAGGGTTTCTGGCATGGCTTGAGTTTGGACAGGTCGGCACAATGATGACCGTAAGTCGAATCGGTATTGTGACAGGATTAGCATTGGTTTTATGTTTCAGCAGTTCGCGCTCACTTTCCCGTCCACAAGATTTATTCTGGCGCCTAGTGGAGGGCGTAAAAAACATGGCTGCGGTATCGCAGATTTTTGGTGATGCCTTGAGTTATTTACGCCTGTTTGCACTCGGTCTCGCAAGTGCTTCTTTAGCGTTGACATTTAATCATCTGGCCGGTAGCGTTTACCACGCTATGCCTGGGATAGGGTTGTTTTTGAGCTTGTTGATTCTATTGGCAGGGCACCTGCTGAATTTGGTGTTATGTTTAATGAGCGGTGTAGTGCATGGTTTACGTCTTAATTTTATTGAGTTTTTTCATTGGAGCCTGTCAGATGAAGGCTATCCGTTTAAAGTTTTTGCTTGTCGGGAGGAAGTAAGCCATGGTTGATTTTATTATTGTATTGTTGGGTTGGAGCGGTCTGTATGCGCCGATGGCATTAGGGGCTATTGGCAGTACCATCGGTTGTGCAACCGCAGGGCAAGCGGCAATCGGTGCACTTCTTGATTCAGAAACAGGGCATGGTCGATTAGTGGGAGTTTCTGCGATGCCTTCTTCTCAGGTTATTTACGGCATTGTGATCATGTTTACCTTGCAACGCGCCATCAATCCCGATAATGCACCGGCTATTTTTGCCATTGGTTTATTATCGGGTCTGGCGTTGATGATCAGTGCGATTTATCAAGGTCGGTGTTGTGCCTCGGCAATTAGCGCCGCAAAGGCGAAACCGGAAATTTTCGGTGTTTCGATTGCGCCGGCGGCGATTGTTGAGGGGTTTGCGGTTTTTGCCTTTATTTTTGCATTGGTTGTCAGTGCAGGCATTCCACAGGGCGCGGTATGAAAAAAACACATAAAACACTGGTTTCCTCTGGCGTTGAGCAATTGATTGAACGACTCAGAAATGAAGGTGTTGAAGCAGGCCAGGCTGAAGCTAAAAAAATTATCGACGAGGCTCAGGCACGTGCAGACTGGCTTGTGCAACAAGCCGAGCGTGAAAGTGAGGAAATTCTAAAACAAACACATGAAGATGCAGAGGCGATTCGGAAAGCCGGTGAAGATGCCTTGAAACTGGCGGCGCGCGATGCGGTAATAAAATTACGCGATACGTTGCTAAACAGTTTCAGTCAGGAAGTTGCCCGCACCGTGAATCAGAAAATGGCGAATAAAAATGTGCTGCAGCAATTATTGCAGTCGCTGGCAGGGACGGTTCGGGAGAAAATGGCATTGGATGAGCGGCAAAAATTAGTCTTTCATTTGCCTGAAACGGTGATGGGCGTTGAGGAATTGAAACAGCATCCCGAAGAATTGAGCCAAGGTGCGTTATCGCATTTGACATCCGACTTTGCCGAACAGATGCTGCGTAGAGGCGTTACGATTGAAGTGGATCCGAGTCTTAAGTCCGGCATCGTGATTCAGTTGGTGGATGAGGAGATCAGTATTGATTTTACTGAGCAGACGGTGAGTGATTTGTTATTGGCTCATTTGCAGCCGCGTTTTCGGGCATTATTACAGGGTATTGTTAAATGAATGGCGGCAAAAATCGCTATGTCATGTTAATGGCCAGTCTGCCGCCACATTCGGCTGATTTTTTGGCAACCCGTTATCCACCTGTTTCGGCGATTCAACTGCAAAAACGTTTGGCCTGGTTAAGCCCTGAACATGCAGCCGATTTAAACCGGATTCAAAGTATTTTATATTGGTCAGAGTCCGTTGAGGAAACAGATGCTGAATTTCTACAGCATGCGCAGGCGGGATTGCAACAAATTGATAACTGTTATTTAAAAGCGATTATCCTTTGGCGATTGCAATTACGGACACTGGTTGCCGCCATGCGTCAAAAACATCATCAGCCGCAACAGCAGGTTAGTATGCAAATGCTGGCAATGACGCCTTTTGCCCGTGACATCCTCAGAAACTGGCAGCTGCCGGATTTCGGCTTGCGCTATCGTTTTCCCTGGATCAATGACATCGATGCCTTGATTCAACAAGAATCTTATCTGGCATTGGAGAAATATTTGCTGAAATTGATCTGGCGCTATTATGCGCAACAAAGTCAGGGGCATTATTTTGATTTTGAAGCGGTTGTCGTTTATGTATTACGCTGGGATCTGGTGAATCGCTGGAATCAGCAGCATGGACAAACAGCCCGGCAACGCTTTGTTGAGATTATGCAGCGTCAGGTTGAGGAGGCAGTCTGATGCAGAAACAAGCAGCGTTTTCAGCCGAGGTCATTGCGGTTCAGGACGATATCGTTTCCATTCGCATGCGTGATGCAAAGCATGCTGCCTTGATGAAAAACGAAGTGGTTTATATTTTGCCGCAGCGTAAACAGGAGGTAGATTATCAACCATATCTGAAAGCGGAAGTCCTCCGAATTAAAGCCGATACAGCAGATGCTCAGGTCTATGAATCGACAAGCGGTGTGGGTGTCGGTGACCCGGTTGTACAAAGCCATGAAATGCTGTCGGTTGAACTCGGGCCAGGGTTGTTAGGCCAAGTCTATGATGGCTTGCAGAATCCTTTGGATGTTATCGCCAGCCAATATGGTTATTTTTTGCCTAAAGGCGTTGATGTACCCGCTTTGGATCGAAATAAAAAATGGGCATTTACCCCTTGTGTTCGCAGTAACACGCGGTTACGGGCCGGTAGCGTTATAGGTTCCGTGGTGGAAAATCGCTTTAATCATAAAATAATGCTGCCGTTTGATTTACGCGGCGACGTGGAACTATGTTGGATTCAGGAAGGTAATGTTACGATTGATGAAGCTGTTGCACAAATTAAGCACGCTAACGGTGAGTTGCAAAATATCACGCTGAAGCAAGATTGGCCGGTCAGAATCCCGTTGCCACGCCATTTGCTGAAACGCAATTTGGCTAGACAATGCTATCCACAGCAGCCTTTAATGACGCAATTACGTATCATTGATACCTTTTTTCCGATTGCCCGGGGTGGCACCGGTTGTATTCCGGGGCCGTTTGGTGCCGGCAAAACCATTTTACAGAATTTGCTGGCTAAAAATTCCGATGTTGATGTCGTGATCGTGGTGGCCTGTGGCGAAAGAGCCGGTGAAGTAGTGGAAACGATCAATACTTTCCCGCAGCTTAGCGATCCGAATTCATCGGGGTCGTTGATGGAGCGTACCATCATTATCTGTAACACATCATCGATGCCTGTTGCCGCGCGTGAAACATCAATTTACACCGGCATAACGTTGGCTGAATATTACCGGCAAATGGGTCTGCATACCCTGTTGATTGCCGACTCGACTTCGCGTTGGGCACAAGCGATGCGGGAAACCTCCGGGCGGTTGGAAGAAATCCCGGGCGAGGAGGCTTTTCCGGCGTATCTGGACTCGGCCATAAAAACGGTTTATGAGCGGGCGGGTGTTATCGAAACATCGCCGGAAAACAGTGGCTCATTAACGATAATCGGTACGGTTTCACCGGCCGGTGGTAATTTTGAGGAGCCTGTGACTCAGGCTACCTTGAGTACGGTCAAAACATTTTTGGGATTGAGTGCGGATCGTGCTTACAAACATTTTTATCCCGCTGTCGACCCACTCATTTCATGGTCGCGTTATCTTGAGCAGTTGCATGATTGGTATGCGCAAAACTTGCAGCCGGAATGGACTGAAATGGTGCAACGCGTTATACAATTATTGAAACAAGGCGATGCGGTGTTGCAGATGATTCAGGTTGCCGGTGAGGAAGGCATTACCTTGGATGATTTTGTGGTGTACCTTAAAGCGCAGTTTGTCGATACTGTTTATTTGCAACAGGATGCGTTTGACGCTGTTGATGTGGCCGTACCGCTTGCTCGCCAACATGAAAATTTTGCCCTGCTGACAAAAATAGTGGAACATGATTATGAATTCAGTGACAGAGAGCAGGCCCGGCATTTTTTTACGCAGTTAAGCCATTTATTTAAAAATTTGAATTATGCGCCTTTTAAATCCCAGGAATATCAGAAATTGATGGATGAAATCTTCCAACTGACTCACATTTGACATATGAAAAAAACTAATCGACAGATTGTATTAGATACCGAAACTACAGGCTTAAACCCGAAAGAAGGACACCGCATTATTGAAATTGGCTGTGTTGAGCTGGTCAACCGTCGGCTCACCCGGAATCATTTTCATGTTTATATCAATCCAGAACGTGAAGTTGATCAGGAAGCCATTGAGGTTCATGGGATTACCAACGATTTTTTGCGGGAAAAACCTAAATTTGCCGAAATTGCAGATGATTTTTTCAGTTTTGTCGCCGGTGCCGAGCTGGTTATTCACAATGCACCATTCGATGTCGGTTTTTTGAATCATGAATTATCGTTGATCAAGGATGAGCAACGTCGGATTGAAACGCAGTGTACGGTGTTCGATACCCTGGTTTATGCGCGCAAAAAATATCCAGGCGCGCGTAATACGCTTGATGCGTTATGTAAACGCTATGGTATTGACAATAGCCACCGTGAACTGCATGGCGCTTTGTTGGATGCCGAGATTCTGGCCGATGTCTATCTGTTAATGACCGGCGGGCAGGCCTCGTTACTGGAAGAAGATGATGTATCGAATGCGACACAGCGTGAAGAAATTATCCGTTTACCGGCAGGGCGTAAACCGCTAAAAGTGATTCAATGCAATGCGGAGGAGCGCGACAGCCATGTCAATTATTTAAAAGGCTTGAGCGGTGCCGACGGCGCTAAAATATGTTGGGAATAAGGGGCGGCAGGTGAGCTTGGATAACATAGCACCCCATTATCTGTATTCTGTAGAACAAACGCGTCAACTCGACCGATTGGCTATTCATCAATTCGGTATTGCCGGCATTGAATTGATGCGGCGTGCCGGTTCCGCCTGCTTTGAAATCGTGCAGCAGCAATGGCACTCTTCGCGTCATCTGACAGTGTTTTGTGGCGCCGGGAATAATGCCGGGGATGGTTATGTGATTGCTCGCCTGGCTTTAGCAAAAGCCTGGACAGTTACGGTTTACAGCCTGATTGAACCAGGTAAGCTTAAGCATGATGCTAAAACGGCATTTGAAGACTTTGCCGCCGCCGGGGTGGATGTCCTTCAATTTCATCCCGATATTGAATTGACAGATACGCTGGTCGTCGATGCATTGTTGGGTACGGGGCTGGACAGAGCCGTGACGGGGGATTTTAAAACGGCTGTCAACCTGATTAACAGGGCGCAGTGTCCGGTGGTGGCAGTGGATATTCCATCAGGCTTGCAAGGCGATAGCGGCAGCGTTATGGGCTGTGCCGTTAAAGCCGATGTGACCGTAACCTTTATTGCACGGAAGGCGGGCTTGTTTACGGCGGATGCCGCCGAGTATTGTGGCCGCATATACTATGCCTCACTCAATATCCCGCATGCAGTATTTGATGGGGTGACGCCATTTGCTCGCCTGATTGCGCCGCCCGCCTTGGCGGCAAGGGCTAGAACCAGTCATAAAGGTCAGCATGGCCATGTGTTGCTCATCGGTGGCGATTGTGGCTATATGGGCGCGATTCGGCTGGCCGCGGAAGCGGCATTGCGTACGGGTGCCGGGCTGGTTTCGGTGGCTACCCGTGCCGATCACAGCCATTTAATTAATGCGGGGCGTTTCGAAATCATGAGTCATGGGGTTGAACAGGCGGAAGAATTAACGCCTTTATTGGAAAAGGCGACAGTCATCGTTATCGGGCCCGGGCTGGGTTTGAGTGATTGGGCCAAAAGTCTATGGCAACAGGCCCGGTTATCGGGGCGACCCATGGTGGTTGATGCCGATGCGTTGAATCTGCTGAGCCAAAATCCACATCAGAATAACAATTGGATACTGACGCCGCATCCCGGAGAAGCGGCACGGTTATTGGCAACGGATACAAACACGATTCAACACAACCGCTTCGAGGCGGCATCTCGGTTGTTTCAGCGTTATGCGGGAGTTTGTGTGTTAAAAGGCGCAGGTAGTTTGATCGCCAGCGAACACGGGGTGGCGGTTAATACCACCGGTAACCCGGGGATGGCCAGCGGTGGTATGGGCGATGTTTTGGCCGGCATGATCGGCGCGTTGTTGGGGCAAGGTTTGAGCCTGATTGATGCCGCTGAAACAGCCGTTTACACGCATGGTTTAGCCGCCGACCGAGCGGCTCAGGAGGGCGGTGAACGGGGCTTGTTGGCCGGTGATTTATTACCGCATATCAGGGCGTTACTGAATTGATACAAATTTCATTACTAAACGCAGACGCAACCGAGCGGTTAGGCGCTGTGTTATGGCAAACGCTACCGGCTTCCTGTCTGGTGTTTTTGTACGGTGAGCTGGGTGCGGGCAAAACGACTCTGGTTCGTGGGCTGTTACGCGCGGCAGGCTATAACGGGACGGTTAAAAGTCCGACCTATACCTTGGTCGAAGAATATCGGTTGGCGCAACGAACGGTGTATCATTTTGATTTATATCGTTTGACAGATCCAGAAGAGCTGGAATGGATTGGCATGGATGATTATTTACGCGACAACAGCTTGTGTCTGATTGAATGGCCGCAAATGGGGCAAGGTTTTTTGTCGGCCGCCGATGTGGTGATCCGGCTTGAAGTGGATAAACAACAGCGCCAGGCGGTACTGGAATCGGGTTTGGAGGATTTTGAAAATAGATTTTTATTGAACTGGAAAAACAAAGACATACTGCTATAATCTAATCAAGAGTATACGATAAAGGTTTGGCATGATTGGTTTTCAAGGGGGGCGTATGTCTAAAATATGGAAAGTCGTGACATTTTCTATGTTGTTATGGCTGGCGCAAACGACGAGTGCAGCCCCGGTCACCGTTGATGCGCTACGGCTATGGAGTGCGCCGGATCATTCGCGCATGGTGTTTGATGTTTCAGGAACGCTATCACATCAGGTTTTTTTGCTGGATAATCCCAAGCGACTGGTGATTGATATTCATAATGCGAAATTGCGGAAGAAACTAAAACAACCGTCTGCCAGCAATCCATTTTTTTCGCGTGTCCGCAGTGGCCAACGCCATAAAAAAGATTTACGCATCGTCGTTGACCTGAAGCAGCCCGTCCATCCCAAAAGTTTTGTTCTCAAGCCCCGTAAACATTATGGTCACCGACTGGTCGTCGATCTTTACCAGAAGTCGCAAAAGGGATACGGGCACGTCAAACAGGCTAAAAAGACGGTTACTAAAACGGTTAAAAACAAAGCGCGCGATATAATTGTCGCCATCGATGCAGGTCACGGTGGGGAAGATCCCGGCGCACATGGCCTGCATGGCACCCAGGAAAAAATGGTGGTGCTGGCGATTGCTAAAAAGTTAGCCAGGATGATCGACCGGCAGCCAGGTATGAAAGCCGTTTTGGTACGTAAAGGGGATTACTATATCAATTTAAGAAAGCGGATGGCGATTGCGCGCAAAGAAAAAGCCGATTTATTTGTTTCTATTCATGCCGATGCCTTTAAAAATCGTCACGTAAGAGGCGCATCGGTGTTTACATTGTCTCGTCGCGGTGCATCGAGCGAGGCGGCGCGCTGGTTGGCCAAGCATGAAAACGATTCCGATCTGGTTGGCGGTGTCAGTTTGGATGAAATGGATTCAACGCTGGCCTCGGTGTTGTTGGATTTATCTCAAACGGCGACCAAAGATGCCAGTCGGAAAGTTGCGGCGAATGTGCTAAAACAACTTCGCCCCATTGGGCATTTACATAAAAATTCAGTACAGAAGGCTGGTTTTATGGTGTTGAAGTCGCCCGATATTCCGTCTATTTTGGTTGAAACAGCGTTTATTTCCAATCCAACTGAAGAGCAGAAGCTTAAAAATCATCGTCATCAACAAAAAATTGCGCGGGCTATTTTTAAAGGCATCCATGCGTATTTTAAACAATATGCGCCGGCAGATACGCTGATGGCCGCTTTGTATAGTGAACATCCCAAACATGTGATTTCACGCGGGGAAACCTTATCCGGTATTGCCCAGCACTATGGCGTCAGCATGCGTGCGATTAAATCCGCCAATTCGCTGAATAACGATACCATTCGGGTGGGGCAAGTTTTAAAAATTCCAACATCCTGATGATTCCCTTAGTCGGGAAATTTCCTGAGTATTTCGGTAAAATAATCAATTTTTCCGGGATTCTGCATGCGTATTCATCGGTTACCGACTCAACTTGTTAATCAGATTGCGGCGGGTGAGGTCGTTGAGCGGCCGGCTTCGGTGGTCAAAGAATTAGTGGAAAACTGCTTTGATGCCGGTGCGACACAGATAGATGTTGAGATTGAGCAGGGCGGCGTTAGATTGATGCGCATTCGCGATAATGGTTGCGGTATTGAAAAAGACGATTTGCCATTAGCCTTGTCCCGTCATGCAACCAGCAAAATTTCTTCCCTGCAGGATTTGGAGAAAATCGACAGCATGGGCTTTCGGGGCGAAGCCTTGCCCAGTATCAGCTCGGTTTCCCGCCTGGTTTTGATTTCACGAATGGCTGATGCTGAGTGCGCCTGGAAAGTCAGTGCCGATGGCACAGAAACCGACTTTGATCCGCAACCCGACCCACATCCGCCTGGAACTACGGTTGAAGTCAGGGATTTGTTTTATAACACACCGGCCAGACGAAAATTTCTGAAAACTGAAAAGACTGAATTTTCGCATATCGAAAATTTAATCAAGAAAATGGCCTTGAGTCATTTCAATATTGGCTTCAGATTATTGCACAATCAGCGAGAAATCCTGAACTTTAAACCCGCCGAGTCTGAGGCCATGCAGGCGCAACGTATTGCGGCCGTGTGTGGATCGGCCTTTATTGACAATGCCGTATCCATTGATGTTTCAGCCTCCGGCCTGCTGTTACAGGGCTGGGTGGGGCGGCCTACATTTTCGCGTAGCCAGGCGGATATGCAGTATTTTTATGTCAATGGCCGTCTGGTTCGAGATAAGTTGATCAGTCATGCGGTTCGACAAGCCTATCAAGACGTTTTATATCATGGTCGGCATCCCGTTTTTGTGCTGTATTTGACGTTGGATCCTCGGTTGGTCGATGTCAACGCGCATCCGGCAAAACTGGAAGTTCGCTTCAGAGAGGGGCGGCTGGTGCATGATTTTTTGTTCAGCGCATTGCACCGGTCGCTGGCTGAACAACGTCCAGGCCAGGCGGTGGACAGATCAATAACACATGAAACGGCGGTTGATCCGGAACCAATCAAGCGTGATAATGGAAGGTTAGAATCATCAAAGTCGTATCAGTCTTTTTCCGAGCCGCCTCAGCAATCGGTTTTACCCTTGACCGTCGCCGAGGAAATTCAGGCTTATGCCAGGTTATATCCGCAAGAAACCGATACGGTGGCGCTGCCTGAGCAGGATTATGCGGATAACAAAACGATACCACCATTAGGATTCGCGCTGGCGCATATTCATCAAATCTATATTTTGTCTGAGACCAAACAGGGCATTATTCTGGTTGATGCTCATGCCGCGCATGAGCGTATTTTGTATGAGAGGCTAAAACGACAGTATCATCAAGGCTCGGTGCCTATGCAGCCTTTGTTGTTGCCCTTAAAGATTCAGGTCAGCCAAAGCGAGGCCGATTGGGTTGAGCAGCAGCAGGACTTTTTTACGCGTTTGGGCTTTAATGTGACCCGTTCCGGGCCGGAAGCGGTGGTGCTGCGTTCATTACCGGCTTTGTTGGGAAAAGCGGATGTGGAATTGTTAATTAAGGATTTATTGGCTGATTTGGCAGAGTTTGGCTTGAGTGAAAGGGTGTTGGAAAAAAGTAACGAAATTCTGGCGACGATGGCCTGTCATGGTGCCGTGCGTGCTCGGCGTAAATTAACCCTGGAGGAAATGAATGCATTGCTCAGAGAGATGGAAAAAACGGAAAGAATAGGGCAATGTAATCATGGTCGGCCGACCTGGGTTGAGTTGTCGCATCATGATTTGGACAAATTTTTTATGCGGGGGCAATGATAATGGCTGAAAACCTACCCCCGGCCGTGTTTATCATGGGGCCGACGGCATCGGGTAAAACGGCGTTGTCGATTAAATTAGCGCAGCAATTGAATGGCGAAATCATCAGCGTGGATTCGGCTATGGTGTTCCGCGGCATGGATATTGGCACGGCCAAACCGACATTACAGGAGCGCGGCGGCATTCCCCATCATCTGATGGATATTCTGGATCCTGCCGAAACATTTTCTACCGGCCAGTTTAAAACGCTGGCATTACAGAAAATGGCCGAAATAACGGCACAGGGAAAAATCCCCGTTTTAGTCGGTGGAACGATGTTGTATTTCAATGTACTGTTGAATGGGCTGGCGGAATTACCGGAAGCCAATGCCGCTATTCGGCAACAGTTGGATCAATTATTGGCAGAGTACGGCGCCAACGCTTTGCATCAGCGACTTGCAGATGTCGATCCGAAGGCCGCTGCGCGTATTCATCCGAATGATCCGCAGCGGATTCAACGGGCGTTGGAGGTTTATGAAATCAGCGGCCGCCCGATGAGTGATTTCTTTAAACAGCAGGTGAGTGCAATTCCTTATACTGTCTGGAATGTAAAATTAGTGCCACCCGATCGAAAAATATTGCATGACAGGATTGCCAGGCGCTTTGACAGTATGTTAAAAGAAGGGCTGGTGGAAGAAGTCAGGGGCTTATTTGTGCGAGGAGATTTGAACGCGTCTTTGCCTGCTATTCGGGCGGTGGGCTATCGTCAGGTTTGGTCTTATCTGCAAGGCGATATGGATTATGATGTCATGCGTGAAAAAGGTATTATTGCCACCCGTCAACTGGCCAAGCGGCAGTTTACCTGGCTGAGAAAGCTGGATGTTGGGAAAAGTTTTGAGAGCGACGATGATTGTTTAGTGCAGAAAGTTGTTCATTATATAGATTTATCATGAAAAACATGATTTTATGAATTGTAGATGAACTTCATAAATAACGACATGTCGTAGTTCAGCACAACGTATTATCAGAATGGCCTGCTTTGTGCTTTTTAATATATTGACACGATACTGTTGTCTATATTTTCATGATTTTTGCGCGGCCAGCATTATTCAGTTTTATGGTTTGACGATGCCGCGAAATGAGTTTTAGTTATAATAATAAGGAGAAAGTGGATGTCAAAAGCTCACAATTTACAGGATATTTTCTTAAATACGCTCAGAAAAGAGCATGTGCCTGTTTCTATTTTTCTAGTGAATGGCATTAAACTGCAGGGCAAAATCGATTCTTTCGATCAATATGTCATTATGCTGAAGAATACGATCAACCAAATGGTGTATAAACACGCTATTTCAACCATTGTTCCAGGGAAGCCGGTCAGGTTGCCGCGCGAATCTGAACAATCTGATGAATAATTTTTAACGCGAGGTATATTTTTGTTTGAAAGACCCGATGCCGGTGAACGGGCAATATTGGTTCATTTAACATTGCAAGCCGGGCAGGAAGACCTGGAAGAACTCAAAGAATTAACGCGTTCAGCAGGTGCAGAACCCGTCCATGTGATAACGGGCAGTCGCTATCGGCCTGATCCAAAATATTTTATCGGCTCTGGAAAGCTGGATGAAATCAAGCAGGCTTTGGAATTTTATCAGGCGGATATTGTTTTATTCAATCATCCTTTAACGCCGAGTCAGGAGCGTAATCTAGAAACGGCGCTGGATGTTCGGGTCGTTGACAGAAATGGCTTGATTCTGGATATTTTTGCTCAGCGCGCTCAGACCTTTGAAGGGAAATTACAGGTGGAGCTGGCTCAGTTAAGGCACTTGTCTACCCGCCTGGTGCGGGGCTGGACGCATCTGGAAAGGCAAAAAGGCGGGATTGGTTTGAGAGGGCCGGGCGAAACCCAGCTGGAAACAGACCGCCGATTGCTCGGTATGCGCATCAAACAAATTCAGCGGCGATTGGTCAAAGTGGACAAGCAGCGTGGGCAAGGGCGCCACAAGCGAAAAAAAGCCGAAATTCCTTCCGTATCTCTGGTCGGTTATACCAATGCCGGAAAATCGACATTGTTTAACACCCTGACGCAATCGGATATTTATGCTGCAAACCAGTTGTTTGCAACATTAGACCCTACTTTGCGGCAATACCGCCTACAAAATGGGACTGAGCTGGTAATGGCCGATACCGTTGGTTTTATACGACATTTGCCGCATGAATTAGTCGCCGCTTTTAAATCGACTTTGCAAGAAGCGAGTGAAGCGGATTTATTGCTCCATGTGGTCGATGCCAATGCGGCCGACCGGGATGAGACTATTTTTCAGGTTAATCAAGTATTGGAAGATATCAAGGCGAGTACGGTTCCACAATTACTCGTTCATAACAAAATTGACCTGTTAGAGGGTGTTGACCCGCATATTGATTATGATGATGAAGGTAAACCGGTTCGGGTTTGGTTGTCTGCCAAAACCGGTGATGGCTGTGAATTGCTGGACCAGGCCTTGTCGGAAATTTTTGCCAGCCAAAAGGTCATCAGAAAATGTGTGTTGACTGCGAAACAGGCCGGTATTCGGGCCAGATTATTCGATTATGCGCGTATTTTGCATGAGCAGACAGATGATTATGGTGGCTGGCAGCTGAAGATTGAGATCGATAAAAAGCATTTAGGACTGTTGAAAGAAGTTGAGCTGGAAGAGGTAAGCTAACGGCCAGGCTTCTCGGCATTTTTTGTAATCATAGCGGATATAAACTTTAATGTTATTTATCCTGTTAAATTTAGGTACAATAGAGCATCGCACTCAATCATGACGGTCATGATTGAGTGCGATGTTTGCTGGAAAAAATACAAACACAAGTAAATTGGAGTACTGAATATGGCCTGGAATGAACCCGGTGGCGATAACAAAGATCCCTGGAGTGGGCGAAATGATCAGGGGCCGCCTGATCTGGATGAAGCAATACGTAACTTGCAAGATAAAATCGGCGGTTTGTTTGGCGGCGGTGGTGGCTCAGGTGAAGAATCCTCCAAGAAAGGCCTTTTGTTTTTATTGATTGCAGCCGTTGTTCTATGGTTGCTGAGTGGTTTTTATATTGTTGATGAAGGAACCCGAGGCGTGGTGACACGATTTGGGCGTTATGTTGAAACCACACAGTCAGGTTTGAACTGGCATTTGCCTGCCCCCATTGAGCAGGTGCAGATTATTGATGTTAAGCGACAGCGTTTCATTGAAGTCGGTTATCGCTCTGGTGGTCGCCAAGGCATGGGATCTGTGCCTCGTGAAGCCTTGATGCTGACTAAAGACGAAAACATTATTGATGTACGACTGGCCGTGCAGTATCAGGTTAAAGATGCGAAAGATTTTGCGTTCAATGTTTATAACCCGGCTGCAACCTTGAAAGAGGTGACAGAAAGTGTTGAACGTGGCGTGATAGGCCAGAATACGATGGATTTCGTGTTGACAGAAGGACGTAGTGAAATTGTCTCTGAAATCAAACAGGAAATTCAGTCGATTATGGATTCTTACAAGGCCGGTGTTCTGGTGACCAGTGTGAACTTACAGGATGCACAACCGCCTGAACAGGTTCAGGGTGCATTTGAAGATGCCATTAAGGCGCGAGAAGACAAGCAGCGGCTGATTAACGAAGCCGAAGCCTATTCCAATGGTGTCGTGCCAAAGGCGCGTGGTGCAGCTTCGCGTCTGGTTCAGGAAGCCGAAGGTTATCAGGCAAAAGTCATTGCTAAAGCAACCGGTGAAGCCAGTCGCTTTGAGCAAATGTTGAAAGAGTATAAAAAAGCACCTGCGGTGACACGGCAGCGAATTTATATTGAGACGATGGAGAATATGTTAGGTCATACGCCTACTGTAATGGTTGATGTAAAAGGTGGTAATAATTTGATTTATTTACCCCTGGATAAATTAGCGCCGCAGACCGGTAAGAAGGTTTCGCAAGAGCCCAAAACGAATTTGCCAAAATATGTTCAGCAACCAAAGACAAGAACTAATACAAGAGCAAGAAGCGCTTTTCGCGGTCGTGAAGCAAGAGGGAGGGTGGCACGATGAATAAAATAATTGTTTCAATTGTACTGGTCGTCGTTGTGGCTTCGATGTCGGTATTTACAGTTTCAGAAACTGAGCGTGCCATAAAGTTTCGCTTTGGTGAGATCGTTGAAGCAGATTTTAAACCCGGTATTCATTTTAAAATTCCGTTCATCAATAATGTGAAAAAATTTGATAAACGCATTCTGACACTGGACTCTAAGCCAGAGCGGTTTTTAACGGCTGAAAAGAAAAATGTGATCGTCGATTCTTTCGTTAAATGGCGTATCGGAGATTTAAAAACGTTTTATACCACGGTAGCTGGGGATATCATTCAGGCTAATGTGCGTTTAGATCAGATTATCAAAGATGCATTTCGTAGCGAGTTCAGTAAGCGGCAAATTAATCAGCTGGTTTCCACAGACCGGAAAATTATTCGGAAAGCCCTGATTGCTAAAACAACGGACCTGGCGGGTAAGTTGGGTATTGATATTGTTGATGTACAGGTCAAGCGTATTGATTTGCCACAAGACGTCAGTGCATCGGTTTATCGTCGGATGGAAGCTGAGCGAGAAAGAGTCGCTCGGGAATTTCGTTCGCAGGGTGCTGAAGCGGCTGAAAAGATTCGGGCCGATGCCGATAAACAGCGTGAAATTATTTTGGCCAATGCGTTTCGTGATGCTGAAATACTTCGTGGTAAAGGTGAAGCGAAAGCAGCCGATATTTATGCCAAAACCTATGGAAAAGATGTCGAATTCTTTAATTTTTATCGTAGCATGGGGGCCTATAAGAAAACCTTTGATAAAGAAGGCGATATGCTGGTATTGGAACCGGATTCCGATTTTTTCAAATATTTCAAAAAACAGAAATAATTTTAAGTTGATCGTTTGAAAAGGCTTTTTGTCTGAATAAAACGCTCCACATTGTGGGGCGTTTTGTGTGATTAGGATATTAAAAAAATGCAAACAAAAGATTCCTGGTTATTACCCGAAGGAATAGAAGAAATATTGCCGGATGATGCCGCACAGCTTGAGCAACTAAGACGAAATTTACTTGATGTTTTTTCAGCTTGGGGGTATCAACTGGTTTTTCCACCGCTGATGGATTTTCTTGATTCATTGTTAATTGGAACAGGACATGATCTGGATTTGAATACCTTCAAATTGACCGATCAAGTCAGTGGTAGAACCTTAGGGATTCGCGCCGATATGACACCACAGGTGGCACGAATTGCCGGTCATCATATGAGTCATAGCATTCCGACGCGGCTTTGCTATGTCGGGACAGTATTGCATACACTCGGCGATGAACTGGACAAAGACCGCAGTCCGGTACAGATCGGTGCTGAACTGTATGGTTATGATGGATTGGAAGGCGATTTTGAAATTATTCAGCTGATGCTGGAAATGTTAGCGATGTCAGGTATCGAACAGGTTCATTTGGATCTCGGACATGTCGGTATTTACCGAGCATTGGCTCATCAAGCCGGAGTAACCGATCGACAGGAAGCTGAATTATTCGATGTGTTACAGCGTAAAGCGATACCGGAAATGGATGATTTATTAAATGCCTTTTCTTTGCAGGAAAAAGATAAACAAACCTTTAAGGCATTAGCGACTTTGCATGGTGGGTTGGAAGTTTTTGAACGCGCTGAAACTGTTTTGCAAGGTTATGACAATTCAGTGCAGCAGGCATTGGCAGACTTAAAGGCAATCGCCGAAAAGCTGAGCAAAATTTATCCTGCGTTACCGATTAACTTTGACCTGGCTGAATTGCGGGGATATTACTATCACACCGGGATTGTTTTTGCGGCATTGGTGCCGGGGCTGGGTAAAGAGATTGCCCGAGGAGGTCGCTACGACAATATCGGTGAGGCTTTTGCGGCGGCTCGCAGCGCAACCGGCTTCAGTGCTGATTTGAAACGATTGGCGCGACACGCGGTCAATGGCAGCGATACGTCTGATACGATTGTTTTTGCACCGTGCTGTGATAATGAGGCATTACGGATTAAAATTCGGGATTTGCGTGCTGAAGGGGTTATTGTTATTCAGCAATTACCCAATCAAAAAGGGGATGCAAAAAAAATGGGCTGTACCGCATTATTGGCGCAGGAAGGTCAAAACTGGATTATTAAAGCATTGGACTGAAAGTAAACATGGGAAAAAATGTTGTAGTCATCGGCACACAATGGGGTGACGAAGGAAAAGGTAAGCTGGTCGACTGGTTGACAGATCACGCGGCGGCAGTGGTCAGGTTTCAGGGCGGGCATAATGCAGGCCACACTTTGGTCATCGAGGGTAAAACGACCGTATTGCACCTTATTCCGTCGGGTGTGTTGCGTGAAGATGTCGAATGTATGATCGGTAACGGCGTTGTCTTGTCTTTAGAAGCGTTGCTGGAAGAAGTCGAGTTGTTGGAAAAGTCGGGCATTCCTGTACGCCATCGGTTAAAAATCAGCGAAGCGTGTGCCTTGATATTGCCTGTGCATATCGCTTTAGATCAGGCGCGGGAAAAAGCGCGCGGTGGTAAAGCGATAGGCACTACCGGTCGTGGCATAGGTCCTGCTTATGAGGATAAAGTCGCGCGGCGCGGATTAAGGGCTGGTGATTTGCGAAATACTGAAGAGTTCAGTCGTCGGCTGAAAGAATTAGTGGATTACCATAATTTTATGTTGACCCGGTATTTTCAGGCCGAAGCGGTTGATTTTGAGAAAACACTGGAATCTGCATTACGTCTGGGTGAGCAAATTCTGCCGATGTTGACGGACGTGGCCGAAGAGATTAAGCAATTACAACAACAGGGTAAAAATGTTCTGTTTGAAGGCGCGCAAGGGGCGTTGTTGGATATCGATCACGGCACTTATCCCTATGTGACCTCATCGAATACAACAGCGGGTGGTGCAGCGACCGGTACAGGCATTGGTCCACTTAATCTGGATTATGTTTTGGGCATTACCAAGGCGTATTCAACCCGTGTCGGTAATGGTCCGTTTCCGACTGAATTGAATGATGGTTATGGTGAACACTTGGGAATAAAAGGCCATGAATTTGGCGCGACGACTGGCCGTAAACGGCGTACAGGTTGGTTTGATGCGGTGTCTATGCGTAAATCGGCTTTAATGAACAGCTTGAGTGGAATTTGTCTGACCAAACTGGATGTGTTGGATGGTCTGGATAAAATTGGTATTTGTACCGGTTATAAAATTGATGGAAAAATAGTCGATACAGCACCGCTCGGCGCTGACCAGTATGAGGTCTGTGAGCCGGTTATTGAAGAAATGCCCGGTTGGCAAACGACAACACGTGGTATTACACGGTTCGATGACTTACCGGAAAATGCGATAAATTATATTCGGCGTCTGGAACAGTTGGTTGGTGTCAATGTCACCATTCTTTCTACGGGGCCTGATCGCGATGAAACGATTGTTTTGGAAAACCCATTCAAATGAAGCGGGATTTAAATTGTGTTTGAATACAGGTATAATCGCTCGTTAAAGCCTTGGAATCAGGGCTTTTTTCTTGGTTTAAAGTGCGTTTGTGGGGCACAAGCATACGCGTCGATGTCTATTTAAACAAACGCTTGGAGTTTTAACAATAAATGACACAAAAACTTTATATACAAACAAACGGTTGTCAGATGAATGAATATGATTCTGACAAAATGCGTGATGTGTTGAAAGCATCGCATGGTTTGGAAGTGACTCAAAACCCTGAAGATGCTGATGTCTTATTGTTAAATACCTGTTCAATTCGTGAAAAAGCCCAGGAAAAGGTTTTTTCAGCCGTTGGACGCTGGAAAAAGATTAAGGATAAGCGGCCTGACATTATTATTGGCGTGGGTGGCTGTGTCGCAAGCCAGGAAGGTGAGGCGATTCAAAAGCGCGCACCTTATGTCGATATTGTATTTGGTCCGCAAACCCTGCATCGTTTACCTGAGCTTTTAAATCAAGCGCGTCGCGGTGAACAAAAGATCGTTGATATTTCATTTCCCGAAATCGAGAAGTTTGATTCCTTGCCGGAACCTCGCGCAGAAGGCCCAAAAGCCTTTGTATCCGTTATGGAAGGCTGTAGCAAATATTGCACCTATTGTGTTGTTCCCTACACACGGGGTGAAGAAATCAGTCGGCCATTGAATGATGTGATTGCAGAAATTGAAACACTCGCTCAACAAGGTGTGCGTGAAATCAATTTGCTCGGGCAAAATGTGAATGCCTATCGGGGTGAAATGGATGATGGTGATATTGCCAGCTTCAGTCTGCTGCTCCATTATGTCGCCGCCGTTGAAGGTATCGACAGGATTCGTTTTACCACATCGCATCCTCTGGAATTTACCGATGATATCATTGAAGCCTACACAGAAATTCCACAGCTCGTCAGCCATCTTCACTTACCTGTCCAAAGTGGCAGTAATCGTATTTTATCGGCGATGAAGCGGGGCCATACCCGGGAAGATTATTTGCAAATCATGGCGAAGATAAAACAGGCACGACCGGGTATCAGTCTGTCATCAGATTTCATTATCGGTTTTCCTGGTGAAACCGATGAAGAGTTTGAAGACACAATGCGTTTGATTGAAGAAGTTGGTTTCGATTTCTCCTATAGCTTTATCTTTAGTCCGCGCCCAGGGACACCCGCCGCAGAGTTTGAAGATGGTATTTCTATGGATGTCAAAAAACAGCGGCTGGAGCGATTGCAGACACGCTTGACAGGAATGTCGCAAGCCATTTCCGAGACTATGGTTGGGAGTGTGCAGACCGTATTGGTAGAAGGTGTTTCCCGTAAAAATCCATTGCATATGACAGGGCGCACGGAGAATAATAGAGCCGTTAATTTTGCCGCTCATCCACGGCTGGCGGGGCAGTTTGTAGATGTATTGATTACGGAAGCCTTGCCGAATTCCTTGCGTGGTCGTCTGGTTGAGTCTTCCGTAGAAAAAATTGTTCACACAGCTTGATGAGCGAAGCACAATTTTCTCAGGAAATTATGTTATTGCCGGCTGACAACCAGCGTTTGTCTGATTTTTGTGGGCAATTTGATAATCATCTCAGGCAAATCGAGCAGCGCCTGCAGGTCGAAATCTTGAATCGTGGCAATTCTTTTAAAATAATCGGTGTGAAGCAGGCCGTTATTGCCGCGAGTGCAGTCATGAAAAAGATTTATGACATGACTGCAGAGGAAGAAATCACGCCGGAGCAGGTTCACTTGAGTATGCAAGATGCCAATATCGAACAAATAATTACTGAGACTAAGCAGGAATCATTTAAGTTGCTGCATATTAAAACCCGGCGTGGTGTTATTAAGGGCCGGGGTGAAAATCAACAAAAATATCTGCATAAAATCCTTAGTCATGATATCAATTTTGGTGTGGGTCCTGCGGGTACCGGTAAGACCTACCTGGCTGTCGCTTGTGCGGTGGAAGCCTTACAATCTGAACAAGTCAGGCGTATTGTTCTGGTCAGGCCAGCCGTTGAGGCCGGTGAGAAGTTAGGCTTTTTACCCGGCGATATGGCGCAAAAAGTTGATCCGTATTTACGACCTCTCTATGATGCGTTGTATGAAATGCTGGGTTTTGAAAAAGTTGAAAAACTGATTGAGCGGAATATTATAGAAGTTGCGCCGTTGGCGTTTATGCGCGGTCGAACATTGAATGATTCCTTTATCATTCTCGATGAGGCGCAAAATACAACGACCGAACAAATTAAAATGTTTTTAACCCGTATTGGTTTTGGTTCCACTGCCGTTGTGACCGGCGATATCACCCAAATTGACTTACCTAATGAGCGTTCATCAGGCTTGATTCATGTCTTGAAAGTCTTAAAAGACGTAGAGGGTATCAGTTTTACCTTTTTCGATACCAAAGATGTGGTCAGGCATCCTTTAGTTCAACGCATTGTCAGTGCCTATGAGCGCTATGAACAAGAACAATCTTCTTGATCTTCAGTTAGCCACCGATTGTTCTGATTTACCTGACAAGGATCAGTTTAAGCTGTGGGTTGAGTTGGTTCTGTCAGATCAACAGCGCTCAGGTGAGATAGTCGTGCGTCTGGTCGATGAGGACGAAAGTCGTGGCTTAAATCAGGCTTACCGACATAAACAAGGGCCCACCAATGTATTGAGTTTTCCATTTGAAGCGCCGGCGGAAATACAAACGACTTTGTTGGGTGATTTGGTTATCTGCGCACCGGTTGTTCATCGCGAGGCCAAAGACCAAGGTAAATTATTAGAACATCATTGGGCGCATATTGTGATTCACGGTGTTTTACATTTACTCGGTTATGATCATATTAATGATAATGATGCCGTGGTGATGGAAGCCTTAGAAATTAAACTGTTAAATAAACTTAAAATACCAGATCCCTATCACGAGGATTGAATAGATGACTGACGAAAACCCTCCGAGTAGTTCCGCCTCATCCAAAAGCTTTATTGATCGAATCGGTCAAATGTTAACGGGTGATCCGCAAGACCGGGAAGACTTACTTGAGTTTCTGCGGGCCGCACACAAAAAACATCTACTGGATGCCGATGCTCTGTCCATGATTGAAGGCGTGTTGCAAATCAGTGAAATGCGTGCCAGAGACATTATGGTACCTCGCGTACAGATGGTGGTTGTACCGCATGATGCAGAACTGGACACTATCTTGCCGTTAGTATTCGAATCCGGGCATTCTCGCTACCCTGTCATCGAAGGCGATCGCAGTAAAGTGGTCGGTATTTTAATGGTCAAGGATTTGCTGGCTAATGTGTTGAAACAGAAAGATCTGAAAGTTGAAGAAATTATGCGGCCTGTCAGTATTGTGCCAGAGAGTAAGCGTTTGAATGTATTGTTGAAAGAATTCAGAACGCAACGGCATCATATGGCGATTGTGATTGATGAGTATGGTATGGCAGCGGGGCTGGTGACGATTGAAGATATTTTAGAGCAGATCGTGGGTGAAATTGAAGATGAGCATGATGCCGAAGAAGAAACCTATGTTCAGCAAAAAAACAAAACCGATTTTATCATCAAAGCCTTGATGCCGATTGATGAATTCAATGAGTATTTCGACGCAGATCTGGATGATGAGGAATGTGATACGCTGGGTGGATTCATTGTCCATCAATTAGAGCACCTACCCAAAAAAGGTGAAAAACTCAAGTATGGTAATTTTAGATTTGAAGTGGTCAGGGCAGACAATCGACGGATTTATCTGGTGAAACTCAAGCTGAAGAAGAAACCCGAAAAAGAGGCTGAATAAAATCGACTGGCCGGTGTTTTAATTGCCTTACTGTTTGAATAGAAAATCTGTTTGGGATTTGAGCAAATGTTCGCCGAGCCTGTCGTTAACACGGTCGAATTTCAGGCCATAAAAATAACAACCTTCTGAATGTCGATGATGGCGGATGCTTGCATTAATTCGAAAGACTTTGCCATCTTTGAAAATCAATTGTAAAGAGATATTTTTATTTCGAGGAAACTTTTTATTGCATGCAATCAACGCACCCTTGCTGCTGATGTCCATTAGATTGACCATCAGCTTGGATGTGCTGAATAAGCCCCGAACCAATACGACAGTTGTGATATCTTTACGGATATAACGTACAGCAGTACGTTTGTTGATGAAGCCGGTATCCTCGTCTGGATCCCGAAAAAAAACATCATCTTGTTTTTGTTCTTCAGTTTTTGATGTCATTAGCCGAAGGCGATAAACAATAATACGTTTAAGTATTGACCTAAATGCGTGAAATTGCAATTTTAGGGACTATGAATTTGACGAGTGCAGCACCTTTTTTATCAATAGGTTGTTGTTTGTTGCCGGCAAGGTGAGGGTTAACGGGTATTTTTCAAATGATTATTGGTGAGTATGAATCAGCTATTTAAATATTTCTTTATTATCGGTTTGCTTTGGGTAGAGATTCAGTATTCTGTTGTTGCCGATGAAAAACAAAAAATAAGCATTGTTTTTTTGAGCCAGGAAAAACAAGTGCCTGCCGCCTTGTCCAATCTTGATGCGTTTATTCAGCATAAAGGCTTCAAAGGTGCTGAAATGGCGATTGCGGATAATAATACGACAGGTCAGTTTACCGGACAGTATTTTGAGTTGAAGCCCGTCATTGTCCCGCTGGGTGAAAGTGTATTGGCGGCTTTTAAGCGGCATGCGGTCGATTCTGATTTGTTTGTTGTTAATGTGTCTGATAATCAATTATTGAAATTGGCCGACCTCGATGAGGCGAAGAACAAGCTGATTTTTGATGCGGTCAGTCGGGCCGATGAGCTGCGCAATGAATTTTGTAGAAACAATGTGCTGCATCTGTTACCCAGTCGGGCCATGCGTGCTGATGCGTTGGCGCAGTATATGTTAAAAAAACGCTGGCGGAAATGGTTTTTAGTGGTTGGGCCGACAGAAGATGATAAACGTTTTGCTCAGGCGTTGCGGCGTGCGGCGGAACGTTTTGGTATGGATATTGTTGCTGAAAAACAATGGTTGCACACCTATGATGCCAGGCGCACGGCGCAATCCGATGTGCCGGTTTTTACGCAGGATGTGCCGGACTATGATGTTCTGGTTGTGGCAGACGAGCAGGGCCTGTTTGGCGAATATTTGAGTTATCGAACCTGGTTGCCAAGGCTGGTTATTGGTACTCAGGGGCTGATTGCCACGGCCTGGCACAGAACCCATGAACAATGGGGGGCTGTGCAAATGCAGAACCGTTTTAAAGACTATGCCGGGCGCTGGATGGAAGAAGAGGATTACGGTGCCTATTTAGCCGTAAGAGCCATTGGCGAGGCGGCGACACGTACACAATCGAACAAGGTTGGCGCTATAAAAGCCTATTTGCTCAGTGATGAATTCGCCTTACAAGGCTATAAAGGTCGGCCATTGTCATTCAGACGCTGGGATGGGCAATTACGGCAACCCGTTTTATTGGCAGCGGCACGTTCTTTAGTTGCCGTAGCACCTTTAGAAGGCTTTTTACATCCCAAAACAGAGCTGGATAGTTTGGGCTACGATCAACCCGAAACACTTTGTCACCCCGGAGAGTAGCATGTTGAAACACGTTGCAGGTATTTTAGGTTTGTTGTTGGCGGTTAATGCTGTGGCCGATACCGTTTATGTCACGCTGGAAAAGGATAATGCTCTGGCTGTCGTGGATGGCGAGGCCGGAACATTGATAAAAACAATGACGGTCGGCCAGCGTCCGCGCGGAATATTACTCAGCAAAGACGGCTCGCAGCTTTATGTGGCAACCAGTGATGACGATACCATTAAGATACTTGACGCTGAAACCTTGACCGAAATTGGCCAATTGCCTTCGGGAGAAGACCCTGAAACCTTTGCGCAAAGTCCAGACGGTACTTTATTGTACGTTTCCAATGAAGACGATAACCAGGTCACGGTTATCGATATTAAACAACGCAAGGTTGTTGCAAGGATTCCTGTCGGTGTCGAGCCTGAGGCGGTGGCCGTAAGTCCTGATAACAAATGGGTGGCCAGCGCGTCAGAAACCACCAATATGGTGCATTGGATCGACCCTGAAAGTCATCAGGTTGTCGCCAATACCCTGGTCGATCCACGTCCACGCGGTGCCAGCTTCAGTGCCGATGGCAAACAACTGTGGGTAACCTCAGAAATGGCCGGCAGTTTGATGATTATTGATGTCGTCAGCAAGAAAATTATCAAAAAACTGACGCTCAGTATTCCAACGGTCTCAGAGGATAAGATAGAGCCGGTCGGGGTGGTGATTGATGCCGCTCAGCAGTGGGCTTATGTCGCAATGGGGCCCGCTAATCGTGTCGCTGTCATCAATGCACAAACGCTGGAAGTGGAGAAATTTTTGCTGGTCGGTCAGCGTGTCTGGCACCTGGCCTTTTCGCCCGATCAAAAGCGCCTTTATACCACCAATGGGGTCAGTAACGATATTTCGATTATTGATTTAGATACCCATAAAGTCATTAAATCCGTCGCGGTCGGACGTTATCCATGGGGCGTTGTGTCAAGACCATGAAAAAGCCGGCACTGGAGATTGAACAATTAAGTTTTGCCTACGGTAAAAAAAAGGCCCTGGATCATGTTAATTTGACGATTCAGCCTGCCGAGTGCTGCATCCTGTTAGGCCCGAATGGCGCCGGAAAAAGCACCTTGTTTGCGTTGATTACTCGGCTTTATGATTGTCGTGAAGGGCGTATTGCCCTGTGCGGCTTTGACATTAAGCGGGAAAGTCTCAAGGCCTTGGCTACATTAGGCGTGGTATTTCAACAGACGACATTAGATCCAGATTTAACCGTTCTGCAGAACCTGCGTTATCATGCCGCCTTGCATGGCATGAGTCGAAAGCAGGCCGATCAGCGCATCCAGCAGGAGCTGGAGCGGTTCGAAATGTATCATCGCCGCAAAGAAAAAGTCCGGCAGCTTAATGGCGGGCATAAACGCCGCGTGGAGATTGCCCGCGCCTTATTGCACAAACCGCAATTGTTATTGCTGGATGAGCCTACCGTGGGGCTGGATATGTCGAGTCGGCAAAGTATTGTGGCGCATGTTCATGCTTTGGTGAAAGATGACAAGATAGCCGTTTTATGGGCGACGCATTTGGTCGATGAAATTTATCCGGATGACAAGCTGGTGATTTTGCATCAGGGCAAGATTAAGGCCAATGGGGTGGTCAGTGATGTGTTGCAAAAAACCGGCACCGAGACCATTCGAGAGGCCTTCAGCCATTTGACGGAGGGCATGGCGTCATGAGAATTTTTCATTATTGGCGGGCCTTATCCGGCATTGTCAGCCGGGAAGTCTGGCGCTTTCTGTATCAGCGGGAACGCTTTATTGCGGCGCTGGTCAGGCCATTGGTGTGGCTGTTTGTATTTGCTGCAGGATTTCGCTCCACACTGGGCATTGCTATCACACCGCCCTATGAGACCTATATTCTATACGAAGTTTATATCACCCCGGGGCTGCTCGGCATGATTCAGCTTTTTAACGGTATGCAAAGCTCATTGTCAATGGTGTACGACCGCGAAATGGGCAGTATGCGGATACTGATGGTGGCGCCGTTGCCGCGTGGATTTCTGTTGATGGCAAAACTGGTGGCGGGCACGTTTGTGTCTATTTTACAAGCCTATGCGTTTTTGGGGATTGCCTGGCTGTATGGCATTCAACCGCCCTTGGACGGTTTACTCTGGGTATTTCCTGCTTTAGTGTTGTCTGGCATGATGCTGGGTGCGTTGGGCTTGTTGTTATCATCGTTTATTAAGCAACTGGAAAACTTTGCTGGCGTAATGAATTTCGTTATTTTTCCGATGTTTTTTATGTCAACAGCCTTGTATCCTCTGTGGAAAATCAAAGAATCCAGCGAATGGTTATATTGGGTAGCGCAATATAACCCGTTTTCCCAAGCGGTTGAACTCATCCGTTTTGCCTTGTATGGACAATTAAATCAATATGCCTTGGTTTATACCGGCGCCGCCTTTGTTATTTTTATGCTGTTGGCCATTTTAGGCTATAACCCGTCTAAAGGTATGATGATGCGAAAAGGCCGCGGCTGATGGCTGCGGCGACAGGCTTAAACCTGTAGCGTAAATGTAACCGGGCCATCATTGATCAAGCCCACCTGCATATCGGCTCCGAATTGACCAAATTCAGTGTTGGGGTAAACCGTTGTGGCCCGTTGTTGCAGGTAGTGGAATAATTCCCGCCCTTTTTCCGGCGGTGCCGCTGAAGCAAAACTCGGACGGTTGCCTTTTTTTGTGTCTGCCGCGAGAGTGAATTGTGGAACCAACAACAAGCCACCGTTAATATCACGCAGGCTCAGATTCATTTTGCCGACTTCATCAGCAAAAACACGATAATTTAGAATACGTTCCAATAAGCGGTCAGCCTGCTGTTCAGTATCGTTTTTTTCAACGGCGACCAGCGCCATAATGCCTTGCTTAATGTTTCCAATGCAGTGCGAGTCAACTGAAACTTGAGCCTGAGTCACGCGTTGAATAATTGAAATCATGATGTTTTTAGAACAAGAATAAAATGTAAAGCTTGAAAAATAACATTAACACAATGACCAGTGCAATTTTATACATGACAGGCTGAGCGTACCAAAAATTCGCTATGGTTTCTGCGGTGTACTTGTATTGATGCTTCATTTTTTTAATGAGCGTTGGCATTTTTCGCCACAGCCAGTACAAGGTATAAAGTCCTGCCGCACAACTTGAATAGAAAAAAACTAAATGGCTTTGGAATTTGGTCAGGCCAAAACCATGAACCAGTAATTCTTCGAACAGGAAATCCAAGCCCTCATATATATGGTGTAATAAAACAAAGATGTAATGGGCAATTTCATAGGGAAAATAAAAAAGCAACAGGAAGATAGCTGTTTTTAATAGCAGACGTGTTAATGCGTTTTCATAAAATGCTTTTAATGCCATATTATTTTTTTTATGGAAGGCTTCAATCTGCATTATGAGCTGAAAAATAGAGGCGAGTTCAGTTTTAGATCTGAAAAATTTTGAGGAAGACACCTTACATCTTCACGATATAAAGGATAGGCGTAAACGACTTTTAGCTTAATGAAAATTGAATAAGAATATGCCATAATAAACGGTTCATTTTTTGTTGCGTTAATCTAAAGAGCCATGTCCGAAAGAAAAATTCTCGTTACCAGCGCGTTGCCTTATGCCAATGGCCCTATTCATCTGGGACATTTGGTTGAATATATCCAGACCGATATCTGGGTTCGATTCCAGAAACAACGTGGGCATTGTTGTCATTACGTCTGCGCGGATGATACGCATGGTACGCCGATCATGTTGCGCGCCGATCGAGAAAACATGACGCCAGAGCAGTTGATTGCTCAGGTTGAAAAGGAACATCGTGCCGATTTTGATGATTTTGGTGTGGCTTTCGATCATTATCACAGCACCCATTCGCCTGAAAACAAAGCGCTTTCAGCACTGATCTATACCCGATTACGTGATGCTGGCCATATCAGCAAACGCACGATTGTACAGGCCTATGACCCGGTGAAAAAGATGTTTTTGCCCGACCGCTTCATTAAAGGGGAATGCCCGAAATGTGGCGCAAAAGATCAATATGGCGACAGCTGCGAAGCCTGTGGCGCAACCTATTCGCCCACCGATTTAAAAAATGCGGTGTCAGTGGTTTCCGGCGAGAAACCTGTCGAAAAAGAGTCGGAACATTTCTTTTTCAATCTGGCTGATTTCAGTGACATGCTGGCGGAGTGGGTGAATCAACCCGGGCATTTACAGCCGGAAGTACGCCATAAAATGGCTGAATGGCTGGAAAATGGCTTGCAACAATGGGATATTTCCCGCGATGCGCCGTATTTTGGTTTTCAAATTCCGGATGCGCCTGGTAAATATTTTTACGTCTGGCTGGATGCGCCTGTCGGTTATATGGCCAGTTTCAAGAAATTGTGTGAACTGAAAGGTTTGGATTTCGATGATTACTGGGGCAAGGACAGTACGGCCGAGTTATATCATTTTATTGGTAAAGATATTATCTATTTTCATGCCTTGTTCTGGCCGGCCATGTTATATGGCGCTGGTTTCAGAACACCTGATGCGGTCTGGGCGCATGGTTTTCTAACCGTTAATGGCGAAAAAATGTCCAAATCGCGGGGCACCTTCATCAAAGCCCGCACCTATTTGAATCATCTCAATCCAGAATACCTGCGCTATTATTTTGCCGCAAAACTGACCGCTGGCGTCGATGATCTGGATTTGAATTTTGATGATTTCAGTCAGCGGGTCAATTCCGATCTGGTCGGTAAAGTGGTTAATATTGCCAGCCGGTGCTCGGGATTTATCAAAAAACGATTTGCTAACACCTTGTCGGCTGAATGTGCTGAGCCGGCGTTGTTTCAGCACTTTATTGATGCCAATGAAGGCATTGCCGCATTGTATGAAAAACGGGAATTCGGCAAAGCCATGCGTGAAATTATGGCACTGGCCGATAAGGCTAATCAATATATTGATGAGAAAAAACCCTGGATTATCGCCAAGGAAGAGGGGCGCGATGCCGAATTACATGCGATTTGTTCCATGGGCATTAACCTGTTCCGCGTGCTGGTGGTTTATCTAAAACCGGTTTTGCCGGTATTAGCGCGTAATGCCGAGCAGTTTTTAAATATAGAATCTCAGCCCTGGCCGACAACTGCCGAACCGTTATTAAATCATACGATCGATAAATTTAAGCCCTTGATGACGCGGGTAGATCCGGAAAAAATTGCGGCGATTATTGAAGATTCCAAAGAAAACCTGGAAAAAACAGCCGATGCGCCGGTTAAAAAGCACGAGCCTGTTGCCGAGACGATTGAGTTTGATGATTTTGCTAAAATTGATTTACGCATCGCTAAAATCGTCAAGGCCGAGCATGTGGACGGTGCGGATAAATTATTGCAATTGACCGTTGATATTGGTGATGAAACACGTACTGTTTTCGCCGGCATCAAATCAGCCTATGCGCCCGAAGATTTAACAGGCAAACTGACTGTTGTCGTCGCTAACCTTAAACCGCGCAAAATGCGTTTTGGCGTTTCTGAAGGCATGGTGTTGGCGGCAGGCCCAGGCGGTAAAGATCTTTGGGTATTGCATCCTGATCAAGGCGCCCAGCCGGGTATGCGCGTTAAATAATCTGCTTGATTCGAGGTTTTCATGTTTTGTTACCATTGTCAGGAAGCGAAAAAGAACAAAGCCTGTGATACGGCCGGGATTTGCGGCAAAAAAGCCAATATTTCGAGCCTTCAGGACTTATTGATGTATAGCCTTAAGGGCTTGGCGTTTTATGCCGATCATGCGGTTGAATTTAATTTAGTCACTGTCAGGACGCATCGCTTCATGGCCAAGGCATTGTTTTCAATGGTGACCAATGTCAATTTTTCGGCGGCTGATTTTGTGCAGTTGATTGATGAAGCGGTGCGTCGACGTAATTCGATTCGGGAAAAACTGCTCATCGCCTGGCAGGAGAAGCATGGCGAAGCCTTTAATGCACCGCTTCCTGAAGAAGCCTTATGGCAATACGAGCGCGTAGACGAAAAAGCGTTTACCGAGAAGGGCGCGCAGGTCGGCATACCGTATTATCTGGAAAAATATAAGCTGGATGCCGATGTTCATGCCTTGCAGGAATGCTTGCTTTACGCGGCAAAAGGATTGGGTTCCTTAGCCGTACATAATCTTGAGCTCGACGTTGAAGAGACAGCGCTGTACCTGTTCTTGTATCAGGCGTTGACGCTGACCTTAAAAACCGATAATCAACGTGATGATGTCTGGACAATGCTGTTGGAGAGCGGGCGCATAGGGCTGGCGGCCATGCATCAACTCGAGCGTGCCAATGCACAGCAATTCGGTGAGATGGAACCGACGACGGTATTTTTAGATACCTGGGACAGACCGGGTATTTTGGTTTCGGGGCATGATTTACGCGATATCGAAGATTTGTTGGTGCAAACGGCCGGCACCGGCGTGGATGTTTACACCCATGACGAGGCAATGTCCGCACACGCCTATCCGGCGTTAAAAAAGTTCTATAACCTGGTCGCAAATTATGGCGGTGCCTGGCAGGATCAAAAAGCACAGTTCCCCAAGTTTAACGGGCCGGTTCTGGTCACAACGAACAGTATTCAGCAGCCGAAAAAAACCTATGAAAACAGGCTGTTCAGCACCGGCATGGTGGGCTGGCCGAATGTGCCGCATATTCCCGATCGAAAGCCAGGGCAGCGTAAAGACTTCAGTGCCTTGATCGAATTGGCCAAAACCTGTGAGCCGCCGGAGCCGTTAGCGGAAGGGTCGTATAGAACAGGCTATGGTTTATCGGCATTGACGCCTTTGCTGGCACCGATAACTGAAGCATTAAAGGCGGATAAAATTAAACGCATTATTGTGTTAGCCGGCACTGACGGACGTCACAAGGAGCGACGTTATTACAGTGAACTGGCCGAAACATTGCCTGAAAAGACCCTGATTCTTTCGGCAGGCGATGTGCGTTATCGTTTTTTGCAGCATGATTTTGGAGAAATTGATAATATTCCGCGGTTGCTCGATTGTGGACAGAATTATGACTTTAACGTCATTTTAGATTTTCTTGAACAACTGCAACAGCGTCTGCAACTTGAGCAGTTTAATCAGCTCCCGGTATCCTTCAATATTGCCTGGTATGAACAAAAAACGATTTTGATGATGCTGGCCTTGTTTGCGCGCAATATCCAGAATGTTCGGGTCGGTCCAACCTTGCCGCCTTTCTTTACGCCAAATATTTTAGCCATGCTTGAGCAAAAATATGGCTTGAAAGGTATCGACAGCGTTGAAAACGATATTGCCGCCATGCTGGAAGGGCAGTAAAGCACTATGGATCAAGCGCGGGTTGATGAGATCGACGCCATTTTGCCGCAAACCCAATGCACGCAATGCGGCTATCAGGGCTGTCGGCCTTATGCCGAAGCGATTGTGGCTGGTCTTGCCGATATCAACCAATGTCCACCGGGGGGCAAAGCCGGGATTAAAAAACTGGCTGCGCGGCTGAATCGACCGGAAAAACCACTTAATCCGGCACATGGCGTCGAAAAACCGCGCCAGGTGGCGGTGATTATTGAGGCCGATTGCATTGGCTGTACCAAATGCCTGCCGGCTTGTCCGGTCGACGCCATTCTCGGCAGTAACAAGCATATGCACACCGTGATTATGGCAGAATGCACCGGCTGTGAACTGTGCATTGCACCGTGCCCGGTCGACTGTATTGAAATGCAGCCATTGCATGATGCCAAGCCCTGGAATGAGCATATGGCCAATCATGCGCGGATGCGCTATCACAACAAACTGCAGCGACAACAACAGGAAGCCGAGGCCAAGGCTGAACGTCTTGCCAAACAAAAACAACGGCTAGCCAAAATAAAGCAGCGACAAAAAACCGTCACACGATAGATTTTTTAGGAAATCCATCTAAACTTGATATATCTTAATTGCGTAACGTAGGAGTCTATCGACCATGAAGTTGACGCTGGAAAAATTATTCGACCAAATCCATAAAGTTCCTCAAATCCCTGAAGTTGTTCGTGAGCTGATTGCTCAAGTAAACAATCCTGATTTCGATTTTATGGCAGTTGCCAAAAATGTCGAGAAGGAACAAGTAATTGCGTTAAAGGTGTTGCGTTTAGTCAATTCTGCTCACTTTGGCTTGTCCCGGAAAATCGGTTCTATCGATGACGCCGTCGTATTACTTGGCATGGGACAGCTTAAAACCCTTATTATTGCATCGGGCATTGTCAGCTCGGTTTCCGATATTCCGGGTATTAATATAAAAGAGTTCTGGGCCGATAGTTTCTTAACCGCAACTTATGCTAAATGGTTGGCTGAGCAAGCTGGACTTGAAAACAGTGAAACAGTTTATACTGCAGGTCTCTTGAGTGGCTTGGGAACTATTTTAATTCACTTGGCAGACCCAAAAGCGGCCAATGAAATTGATCAACATGTCAAGGCAGGCGAATCCCGGCCTGAATTTGAACGTAAACGAATCGGTTTTACCAGCGAAGAAGCCTGTGCAGCCTTGTGTGAACGCTGGAAGTTTGCATCTGAGCTGGTTGATACCGTGCGTCAATCGGGTGAGCCTTTATCGCATGATCCTGTTTTGCCTGAAGCCTGTTGTGTTTATCTGGGCCGTTTTATCACTCAGGCTAAACGGCGCGGGTTAACCCAAGAGGATATGATGGCTGATTTTCCACTGGATGTGTGGAAAAAACTGGGCTTTAGCGAAGAGCAGCTGAATGAAAAATTGGCGGAACTGTTGACGCTGGAATCGGGTTTGGATGGTTTGGCCGATTAGTCATTGAGTATGACGATATCAACCGGGTGCCGGATCATCAGGTTGTAGCCGTGGCGAGACTTATGAATCCAGCCACGGGCTTCAATTTTTTTGCCTGAATAAATTTCTGGATCGGGAAACAGCGAAAGGTACTTGCGGGCGATTTTTACCGCAAATTGATCTGAAAATTTCAAATAAACATTATGGCGTGTCGATTGAATGTGCTTAACGGTTCCGGTAATACGTTTCCAGCTTTTATGATATTTTCCTTTGATGTCGTTGTAAGGTTTTGGCGCGAAATAAGGCTGTCCCCATAACCCCCGTTTTGCATTTTCGGCTTCTTGCTGGGCTGAAATCAGGGTGTCGATATAGCTGAGATTAGGCGGATGAACCGTTATAAATGCCAAACCGTTTTTTACCAGTAATGCATTGATATGGCTACCGTCCTCAGTAAATACATGGGCAATCAGGCGGCCATATTTATCTCGTTTTTCAGGGCCAGTTTCCAAGCGAATCTTCATGTTTTTTAAGCGTTTAGTCAGCCACTGTCGAGCCTGTTCACCCACGGGCTCGCCGGTTTGATAACGGCTTTCAATCTCTGGTGTGTTGATGGCTGATAAACGTACTTTGGTCTTATTCTCCAAGATAATGGTATCACCGTCATAAACATATTTGACCTTAAGCCAGGCATAGCCAGGTTTTATGGATAGAACCTGGGCATTTTTATGGGGTTTATCAGAATAATGCTTTTGCCCATATTGATCTTGCCATACAAAAATTTCACCATAGGTAAGGTGATGGTGAAACAAAATTGTTAAAAGCAAAGAAAATACGATTCGGCTTTTTTTATTCAGCATAGTGCGATTAAATAACAATTATCAAGTCAAGGTATAGCAAAATATGGAAATTGTGTTGTAAATAATTAAACATCTGAAATTTAGCTCGTTCCCCAAGCTCCTGCTTGGGAACAAGGAATACCCCGTAGGGAGCGACTTTAGTCGCGAACAAACGTTATGCAGCATTAAAACATTTAGCGTGATACAACAACATGGCGTGAAAAAATATCAAATCGCATAATATCAGTTAGACATCTGAAATTTTATTGAATGAAAAGGTATTGTCTATGAGCAGACGCAAACGAATCGATAGGCTGGAAGAAGAGGAAAGCCAGGATCGCTGGTTGGTCTCGTATGCCGATTTTATTACGCTGTTGTTCGCTTTTTTTGTGGTGATGTATTCGATAGCCCAACTTAATAATACCAAATACGATTCCTTGGTCGAGGCTTTGAAAGATGAGTTTACAGCCAAAAATCAAAAACCAGTTACGGCTGAACAGCCGATTCCTGCCGAGGATTCAGTGACTGTGGTACAGCCCATAAAGCTGGATGATCCAACAGATGAGGAAAAGCGTAAACGGCAGCGGCTTAGCGATGAAATTTTGCATGAACGGCGTGTTTTGGCCAAGGCTTCAGAAAATCTCCATGCGGTTTTAGAGCCGTATCTCAAAAATGATCTGGTGTCGGTGAAGCGTAATGATTTCTGGTTGGAGCTGGAAATGAAAAGTGACCTGTTATTTTTAAGCGGTGAAGCCGAGCTGTCAAAAAAGGCATCACCCGTTATCCGAAAAATAGCAGAAGTGCTCGGGGGAATGCCGAATATGATCAATGTTGAAGGTCATACGGATAATATACCGATCGATACAGTCGAATTTCCATCTAATTGGGACTTGTCAGCGGCACGGGCTACCAGTGTCGTCAGGGAATTGATAAAAGATCATATCAACCCGAAAAGATTGGCGGTGGTCGGTTATGGAGAATTTCACCCTGTGGCCGATAACAGTACTGAAGAAGGCCGGTTTAAAAACAGGCGGGTTGTGTTGGTCGTGATGTCTCAGGCATTTGCGCGGTATGGCACCAGCGATGAAGAACGGGCACGATTATTGAATTATAAAAGGTAGTGTCAAAATACAGGCGTAGGATTTGGAACAGACAGTAACGCATGAGAGCAGGGTAACCGTATGAAAATTTGGGCAGTCTCCAATCAAAAAGGTGGTGTCGGTAAAACAACGACGGTCGTTTCATTGGCCGGATTATTATCATCCTGGGGTTTTCGCGTGTTATTGGTTGATCTGGATCCGCATGGTTCATTAAGCAGTTACTTCGGATTGGACCCTGACGGTCTCAAAGCCAGTGTTTATAACTTGTTTCATGATGCCAGTCAGAAGAAAGCCATCAATACCGAGGCCTATATCCGAAAAACAAAATTTGAAAATATTTCGATTCTGCCGGCATCGACAGCCATTGCCACGCTGGATCGCCAGGTTGCCTCTATGGGCGGCATGGGGCTGGTTGTTTCCAACGCCTTAAAAAAAGTCTCCAGTCAATATGATTATGTCATCATCGACAGTCCGCCGATGTTGGGGGTGTTAATGATTAATGCATTGGCATCATGCCAGCACCTTTTGATTCCTACCTTGGCTGAATTTTTGGCTTTAAAAGGTTTGGAGCGCATGTTGCATACCTTTGATATGGTATTTCATTCGCGTAAAGTGAAGCCTGTGTGCACCATTGTTCCAACGATGTTTGATAAGCGAACTCGAGCGGCTCGAGAAAGTCTGGTGGCATTGAAAAATGCCTATCCTGATCAGGTTTGGGAAGGCTATATTCCCGTGGACACTAAAATCAGAGATGCCAGCCAGGCTGGTATTCCCGTATCATTATTTGTAAAAAATTCCAAGGCGGCAGATGCCTATGCAGAATTACTGGAGACTTTGTTGCAAGATGACATCGACCATGACCGGAAAATGGCATGAAAGCGGACTGGCCATCAAGTTAATTATTGACGCATTGGATGCCATGCATGAAATCTAAACAAAAAACGGCGACAAAGCAGATTGTTCAGCATGAACAGGCACTCGACCTGTATTTTAAAAATATGCTGGGTGATTTGTTAAGTGGGCAAGTGGCACCTGAACCTAAGGTCGAAGTCAAAACACATCCAAAATCACAAATTAAGCGCGTTCCAGAACCAGTAATCGCTAAAGAAGAGCCGAAAACGCAAACCAGGCAAGCGGCGACTAAGACAGAAGGCAAAATAATGCCGCTTTCGGTGATGCCCGAATGGTCTCAACAGGAATTTCAGACATTATTTTTTAAAGTCGATAAAATGATTCTGGCGGTGCCATTAACCGAGTTATTGAGAACAATTACCTTCGATCGGTCAGTCACCAGAATTCCAGAACAACCCAGTTGGTTTATGGGCTTGATGGATGAATTGGATAGTCGTATTGGCGTTCTGGACAGTGGCCAGTTGATTTTTGGGAAAAGCCGCGGCATGCAGCGGAATCTACAGGAAAAACCGTATCAAAGTATTTTGATTACGGCCGATGGTCGATGGGGAATGGCATGTGATGGTGTTTTATCGATTGGTAAATTGACGCCGGAAAAAGTTCGCTGGCGAACCTGTCGGCAAAGACGTCCGTGGTTGGTGGGGACGGTGATTGATGAATTAGTTACCGTGATTGATATTCGAAAGCTGGTGCCGTATCGAAAAAATGAGGTGTAATGTTGTTTCGGTAAAATATCAATATTCGGCTACACTAGAATCATAAAATTTTAATCCACTTTATCCAGGATGAGTGAGCAATGAGTGAAGATACAAATCAAAATGATCCCCTAATGCAATGGGTTACTTTTTATTTAGGCGATGAAAAATACGGCATCAATGTGATGCAGGTTCAGGAGGTTCTCCGATACAGTGAAATTGCACCGGTACCGGGGGCGCCGAATTATGTGCTGGGCATTATTAACTTGCGCGGCAATGTGGTTACGGTGATTGATACACGCAACCGTTTTGGTTTGCCTTCGAAAGAAACCGATGACGCGTCAAGAGTGGTGATTATTGAGACGGAAAATCATATCATCGGAATTTTGGTCGATAGTGTTGCCGAAGTGGTTGAATTAAAGGCTTCCGAGATTGAAACTGCACCGAATGTGGGTAATGAAGATAGCTCAAAATATATCCAGGGCGTGACCAGTCGTGAGAATGAATTGTTGATTCTGGTTGATTTAAACAAACTATTGAGTGAAGATGAAAAAGCCGAATTGGATATGTTGTAATTCCTATGGCTGAAATTCCACCAGTCACACCGGTTGTCCTTGTAAAACAGCCTCAAAAAATAAAACGGGAGGAAGGTGCTAAAAAACGGCCGGTGAAGCCTGAAAAACAGGATGAAGAATCGGCCGATAATGACACGGCCTTACCCCATATCGATGAAAGAGTCTGATGACAACTGTGCTCCTGATTGCCTTAAGCGGCATTAATTTAATCCTGGGCTTTGCCGTAATTAGACTGGTGATTATTTGTCGGCAGTTAGGGCGGGATGTCTCTGCATTGGAAAACCGGGTTGCCCGAAACAGCGAGGATATTGCCGGGCTGTGTTCTGCTGCGGTTAAAGTTGATGCCAGTTTGCAGCATAATGGGCAATTTTTGTCTGAGATACAAGCAAAACTAACAGATCTTGAGCAAATAGAGCATGATAATTACGGTGTTTCGCCTTATCAGGATGTCATCGCCCGTATTCACCAGGGCGCAACGCCTGAGCAACTGGTAAAAGATTGCGGCATCAGTCAGGAAGAAGCTAAATTGTTGGTTCGTCTGCACACGGATAGCGAAGCATAATTCATTTATTGAAAAAGTCGAGGTATGAGTGTCTGCAATCAGCTTTGCGACTGACGAAAGATGCCATAGTATGTTGAAGATCTGATTGCAAGAAAAAGGTTCTCTATCGGCCTATGATATTGTCGAACACGATAAAATAACGATGGCCGAACTGCTTTCAGTCATGTCTGTTTATAGTATGCTGAATTTTAATTGTTGATTGGATGGCTTCATTAATTCTAAACGATCGGTCAATCTTTAGCCTGTTCCCATATTATTTATGCACATCAGCATCAAATTCCTCAGTTTCTGATTTATGGTCATTATTATAGAGTTGAAGCGGTCGGGGTATGTAAATTGACAGGAATGTATAAACGGGCTAATTTGCGAATTAAGCTTTGCGTTAGAGAGTCTTGATTCTAGTGTAATGGCTAAATCGGCAAAAGAGTTTGTGTTGAGATGAATTTAAATGGTCAGTTCAATCTAAGCAAAGAGGATGAAGCGCATGATACCTTTAGATGGTGATTTTATTTTATCTGTCGCACCACGTTTGTCGGGGAGCAGGGCTGAATCACAGTTGCGAATTGTAGCTGAGATATCGGGTGTTTTTTCGCCTACCCTCAGCAGCTACGAAATAAATACCCGACTACGTATTGCTCACTTTATGGCACAGATAACCCATGAAAGTGCTGGATTTTGTACGACAGAAGAATTTGCAACGGGTGCTGCATACGAAGGGCGAGAAGATCTTGGAAATATTCATTCCAGAGATGGCAGACGCTATAAAGGACGGGGATTGATTCAACTGACAGGGCGAGCCAATTACAGAAAAATAGGACAGATGCTCAATTCACCTTTGGAAGATAAGCCACAGCTCGCTGGGCAGCCGGTTATTTCTTTAAAGATTGCCTGTGAATACTGGAAAAGTCGAAATATAAATGATGCCGCCGATCAGGACAATTTAATTAAGGCAACAAGACTCGTTAATGGCGGCCTCAATGGTTTGGATGATAGGCGACAGTATCTACAAAAAGCCAAAAGGGCGCTGGCCAATATTGAGGGTATAAGAGTGGCCATCAATGAAGGTGGGGATTCAATTGTATTACGACGTGGATCTTTTGGTGAATCTGTCAGGGCGCTACAAGAATCTTTAGTCGATAAAGGCTATAACATTACTATTGATGGCGATTTCGGAGCGGCGACAGAACTTGCAGTCATGTTATTTCAAAAAAATAATAACCTGACAGTAGATGGCATTGTAGGGCAGAAAACCTGGGGTTTGTTGAAAGCATAGTGTAAGGCAGCTCGCACTAAATACTCTACCAGACTTGACCAGCACCTAAATTGTTCTATTCTCTGAGCCCACAACACACACGCATT
>CAJXMF010000017.1 GCA_913056195.1 uncultured Methylococcaceae bacterium
GGGCTGCCAGCCCGAACGCTATTCCCGCTGCCATCGCTATTGCTCCGGGGTCATTTGACAGTACCATTTCTATGCCTCCTTTGTGTATTTTCTTCTATATCTCAGGGGATTGAACTTCTCCCCCCCGCCTATGTAGAACTTCGAGAAGAATTCCACATAATGCAACCTTAATGTCTGAATAACCGGCCCCAGGATTCCCAGAGCCAGGTTCAGTGAATGCCCTGCAATCAGGACAAGTATACCGATTGCCACACCTATCCCGCCCCCTTCTATGGCAGGCATCGCCATATTCTCATTAAAGGCCATTGCTATTCCAACAGATGAGAGCCCTATCGCATATATTCTTGTGTAAGAGAGGAGATTGCTGGCCAGTCCGGGAAGCTCCAGCACACTGTTAATCCCCTCCACCATGTATGTCATGACAAGCCCTATGACGAGCAGGATTATGCCTGCGAGGATGGGGGGACTTGTGAAGGAAAGGCCTGTTCCGTGCATCAGTGAAGGAAGTGCGGCAAAGGAGAAGATAACGAAGCCGACAAGTACAAAGAGCCATCCACCCTTTTCCAGAACCGCCTCTTTAATCCCGTGCTCCGCCTTAACCGTGAAAAAGCCGAGCACATAACCGATGAACAGATGGGCAATTCCAATATAGATGCATAGAAGGAGCATTGCACCCACAACCTCGGGGCTTGCCCTGTGCACAGGGAATTCTATACCCATTATGGAGAACTCAAAGTGGTGCCCCAGAACCTCAAAGCCGAAGAACTCGTCGAACAGGAAGCCGAAGATTATGGTTGAAATCCCGGAGTAGAAGAGAATTTTTGTAAGCCCGGGCGCACCCCCTCCCATACCAAGAACCTTCATAAGCTTCGTAAAGGCACCAGATAGGACGAGCGCAAGGATTGCGATTCCGTAGCCCATATCCCCCAGCATGAGTCCGTAGAATAAAGGGAATGTAAAGAACATAAGAAATGTGGGGTCAACCTCATCGTACTTCGGGAGAGAGAACATCTCAATGAGCATCTGCATCGGACGGGCTGGCTTTGGAACTCTCTGTCTGGTTGGGGGCTCTTCTTTATCCTTTTCCCACTCCAGTTCAATCATCTCCACCACCTCGCTCTCTATACTGTTGATATCGCTCTGAAGACTCTTTAGGGAGGCTGCTGGTACCCAGGCGTCAACCACAAAAGAGTGATGGGCCGTTCCGAATCTCAGGGGGGTCTCGGCCATGTTCGCTTCAATGCTGAGCTCTTCCAGTGAGGCCGCAACAAAGAGGCCATGCCTCTTCCTCAGGGTATCTATTCGTGTGTTTATCCCCTCAAGTCGCTCCTCAAGGTCGCTTATCTCCGAATTGATTCGGCTTATGGCTGTTGACGGCCTTTCGCTCACTTCCGGCACAGCAACCTCGGAAAATCCAGACTTTGAGAGTATTTCTGCGGCCGCTTTTTCTGCTTTTTTGTCAATAAAGAGGACCATGACATCCCCTTTGATAATATCATAATCAACGCCCAGAGCTGAAATATCCTGTTTCGGGTCCGACTTCACACGACCGACAAAGACGGCAAGCGAATCATACCCTCTGAGAAGTGAAAGTGGGAGGTCTATATTCTGCAGTGGATAGAGGGATAAGAGTTCTCCCTTCTTCTCGGCCAGAAGCTCCTGCACCCTCTTTTTCGCGTGGGCCTCCGAACTTATCTCAAGCTCCAGATCCGTAATACCCGCCTCGATTTGGGTCTGAATCTTTCTGACCGGAAGCTTTTCCTTTACCTCAATCTCTTTCTCATTCAGGTCAAGGTTCTGGGAGATACTCCTCATCTTCAGAAGTCGGCTGGACGCCTCTTCGGCCTCTGGTAGGGGATTTCCGATCTCGAAAATATCATCTGTTTCTCTGTAATCAATAATGTGAAAGGAGCCTGTGCGGTAGAGGAAATTAACCGTATCCGGCAGAGCCTCCATCGTGCCAAGAAGGAGCACGCGCTTCATCCTTTCTGCTTTAAACATCGTATTCCCTCATGAATATATCGGTAACCATCTCTATAACCCGGGATTTCCCTGCATCTGCCTCCTTTTTCTGCTTTTCTGCCAGCCTGTCCGCCTCAGCAAGTCTGGCAGCCCTTTTTTGTTCCTCAGATGTTCGTACTTTGTCGATGGCAGCCTTCAGCATCTCACGGCCTTCTTTTTCTGCAGATTCGACGATAGATGCCGCCTCCCGTGCGCCCTTTTCTTTAATGGCTGCGGCCTGCTTTTCGGCCTTTTCCCGTCTGGTCCGCGCCTCGGACTCGGCTGCCTTTATCTTCATGAGTACTGTCTCTCTTTCCATTGTCTCAGGTGATGTAAAACTATGGAGTATAAAAAAATTACCTTACGACGGTTAACGAATTAAAAGGAGCTATCTGCCGCTTATGGCAAAAAATTACACTTGTGTTCAACAGAGACTTGCAGAGCGAAAGCAATATATACCAGAACCTGAATTGCCATCTCCCCAAAAACTACAAGCGAGGTAATGAACATGACAGATGAGAAGACAGATGAGAACATAATATACATCGGAAAGAAACCGACAATGAACTATGTGCTTGCAGTGGTAACACAGCTCAACAGCGAGTCAGACGAGATTGTCATAAAGGCCAGGGGAAGGTCCATAAGTCGGGCCGTAGATGTGGCTGAGATTGTGAAGAGGAAGTTCGTGAATGGCCTTAACCAGTCTGTAACCTAATTCATTGACCAGAATACCGGCGTCACGCGCGAGGGTAGACGGATTACAAGACACATAGACAATCCGTTCGGGCTGCCAATAGTTGATATTGGGTAACACTTCAGAGGCACCGGCGCGCGACGGGTCAAGCAAGATTTTATTAAACCTTTTTTTCGCCCAGTCATAATCACGGACGTCTTTACTCAAATCAGCTACATGAAATTCGACATTATCCAACTGATTCAAACGGGCATTTTCACGCGCATGTTTCACCAGCGGCAAATCACCTTCTACGCCGGTCACAGAACCGGCCTTGGTTGCCAGTGGCAAAGTAAAGTTACCCAGGCCGCAAAATAAATCCAGCACCAAGTCCGTTTCGTTTAATTCCAGCGCCTCGATCGCCCGCGTCACCATTTTGCGGTTAATGGCATAATTGACCTGGGTAAACATGGCGGGTCGAAATTTAAACCGAATACCGTGCTCGGGCAGTGCATAATCGGGCATGACTTCCGCCTCACCCGGCAAGGGTCGAATCGTGTCAGGGCCTTTCGATTGTAAACAAATCACAATATCGTGTTCGCGTTCAAACGCAGCCATCACGGCAATATCGTCCGCCGTTGGCGCTTCCAATACCCGAAAAGCCAGCACGCAGTCGTTTTCACCAATGGCCACTTCAATTTGCGGAATTTTATCGTTAATGCTGAGCTTGCCGATCATTGCGGATAAATCCATCAGCTTTTCACCGACAATGGGATGCATGACCTTGCAGCTTTCGATTTCCGCCAGAAATGGATTGCGACGCTCCCGGAATCCAACTAACACGCGCCCTTTCTTGGCCACATACTTCACCCCCATACGGGCTTTGCGACGATACCCCCAATGCGGGCCGGTCAAAGGCTCCCAGATTTGCGGAATATCGACTTTACCCAGCCGGGCAAACTGCTCCTCAAGCACATTCTGTTTAAACTGAATTTGCACCGCATCATCGACATGCTGAAAACTACAGCCACCACAAACCCCAAAATGCGAACATTCCGGGTCTACGCGATGTTCTGAACCCGAAATCAACTTATGCACCTTGCCTTCAGCGTAATCACGTCGGCTATCGGTATAGATAAATTCCAGCTTTTCACCCGGCAAGGCTTCATCAATAAACACCACTTTACCGTCAACATGCGCCACACCACGGCCATCATGTGATAAGGATTCTATGCTGACGACGACCGGCTGTTCGGGCAGTTTTTTCTTTTTAAAGCGACGTCGTGCCATTATTTCTGCACCCACTGACCGTTTGAGCGTTGATACCACCATCCTGAATGCGCATGACTGATCCAGCGTTTGGCGAAGGTCTGCTGAATCTGGCGCGTCCATTCTGGATGGCCGTTGGCATTGGCGATGGCTTGATAGAGTTGCTGGCGATCATTGTTTTCCGCAGCCACCAGTTTATTGACGCGGTTACGCTGACTCAGCGGCACTACAGGCCGAGTGACCAAATAACCATCGTTCTTGATAGCGATCCAACCCCGATCATACGCCTGTTTCAGGCTTGGAAAGCGTTGCTGCATTCTCGCTTCAATACGACGAATATCCGGACTGTTAATATCCAGATTGGCCGCCGCCTGTACCGGCTTAATCAAAAAATCAAGACCATAGCCCACCCAGTGCAAGACCGTGTTATGCCAGTATTCCGGTGTTGATCGTGATTGTGGTGAAGTTTCCGGGCTTTGTTTTGTTTCCGGTTTACCGCCATTCTGCTGAATATCCTGAATAATCTGATCGGCCGCCTTTTCGGCTGCGGCGGCAGGAAAATAAATATTGATGGTGACACAGGCGGTTAAAAACAAACCTGCGATAAAGCTTAATGATTTCATAGCGTATCCGTTTTAAGTCAAAAATAATGGAGGGCTTATTGGCTTATTTCACCACAACATCGCCTTTAGCATTGATGCGTTTTAAGCGTTGAATCAACACATCCCAATCCAGGCGGGGATTATAGCCGATTACATCAATTCTGGGCAGACCGCCGCCTTTGATTAGGTAATAGCCGTTTTTCGCTGCCGCAACCCCCATCATCTGACAGACGCCATCATGTAAATAACAGCCAAAGCCCAATTTGTCATACGAAAAGGTATCAAAAAAGCGCAAAAAACCGCGGGAAATTACATCGGCCGCCCCCCCGCCCCCGATACTGGCAATGTTCTCGACGGCTTTTTGGCTGATTCTATGCCGGGAATTATCGTCATCCGGCGTTCCTAACCAAGCATAAAAGCTTACCGGCTTCCAGTTTTCAAGATAGAGATTATGTACAAAGCCGGATAAGCGCCCTTCAATTTTTCCGATCTTGAACTTTTGCGTAATTTGCCTTAAATCCAGATTTTTAAACTTAATATCGGCATATAAACGGGGATCAAAACTGAACAGGCCGGAGGAAGACAGTTTTTTGATAACAATTTCACCCCCGAAGACTTGAACAGCCAACTGTCCATCCAGGTGCAAGGTTTTATTTTGATACTTAACCGCCGGGATATAACCACTGATCGTCCCGGACAGCGGTATTTTCCAACCCAGGTCATCGCCCAATTTTTGCAGCGAAAGCTTATCCAGGCGACCTTCAAAAAACACATTCGTGTCATCGTTTTTTACACCCTGAACGCTGAATTGTTTAATCGAAAACACGCCATCAAGCATTTTCAAATCGACCGCTTTAACTAATGCCACCTGCTTGTCAACCAGCTTAAAATCCAGTCGGCCGGGTTCGATTGGAATTTTTTTAACCTGCAACCGACGCCATTGAATAAAGGAGGATTTAACCGGTTCGTGTTTCTGCCAATGCAACTGGCCGATGATCTGTTGCCCCTGAACATGATTTCCCGGCTGCGCCAAATCAAGCTGTTTTAAATCAACATACATGGATTGAAGCTGCTTGTGATTCAGCGTTAAATCGGCTGCCAGCTGCCCGTCCAGACTCAAGTCAGAGGCCGCCGTGCCTTCAAGAAACGGTTTCAGATACCAGTGTGCCGCGCGCTTTAAATTATCAATCGTCACCTGCAATTGGCTTCTCTGATCGGACGAAATCTGTCCTTGAACGGTCAAGACATCCCCTTGCTGCCATAACAGCTCGTTAATCGCCCACTGTCTGCCCGCTGTCGCATACTCACCCTGTAGTGACAGCGTTAACGCCTGTTGTGGCGAAAAGTCCAGATAAACCGGATCAAAAAATACGGCTCCGGCATCCATCCGCGCCTGCCCTTGCCCATACCAGGTGGAACGCTTTCGCCGCGCCGAAAACCGTATCGCTACGGACGTGTTCTCGGTCAGCAATTTATCATCTGCAGCGTGCAGATTAAGCTGGCGCACACTGCCGCTCAGTTGTATGTTCTGGAGCTGTTGTTGATCGCCGCGGACAACAGCATTAAACGCCACTTTACCGGTGACAGACTGAATTGCGGGCTGTTTGAGTATTTTCTGAAAATTTTGTAAGGCTAGAGCATGGCCTTTAATGACGGCTTTCCAATGCCATAGCTTTTCTTCTATCCTGATATCGACTTCACCGCCAAACAGCTTGAAATGCCTGATGTCCAACACCCCGCCTTGCTTATCGGCACGCAGGAAAAATTCAAAAGCAGGTGATGCCAGACGACTCGACGCAATGGTGCCTGTTCCATAACGACATGCCATTAACCCCGGCTGCATCACAAAATCCTGACATTGAATGTGCAAGGCATGAATATCTTGAAAGATGGCGGGCAAATGCAGCATGCCTGTCTGTAATGTCAATTTTGGTGTTTTTGAGTCGAGCTGTGACAGCGATAATGCCGCCTTTTCAATACGCCAATGCCGTTGCTCGATGTTATCGACAGACAACGTGATACGCTCAAATGCCCAAACCGGTGTTTGATAAAGCAACATCAGCAAAGCAAAGCGCACCATGCTGTTTCGCCATTTATTTGCCTTGCGTTGCGTGGTGACGGCAAGGCAAACAAACATGTCTGAGTTAAGAAAAAACTCCGGTTGAAAGATAACGATCGCCGCGGTCGCAAATAATGGCAACAATCAATGCATTTTCAACCTCTTCGGACAGCTTTAATGCCGCATAAACCGCACCGCCTGACGATACGCCGGCAAAAATACCTTCTTTTTCGGCCAGGGCACGGGTCGTTTGTTCAGCAGATGGCTGATCGACTTCAATAATACGATCCACCCGTTTGGCATCGAATATTTTAGGTAAATAGTCCTGAGGCCAACGGCGAATACCCGGAATTTTAGACGCCCCTTCCGGCTGTACGCCAATCACCTGTACCGCCGAATTCTGCTCTTTCAGATAACGTGAGGTGCCCATGATCGTGCCGGTGGTGCCCATGGCGCTGACAAAATGCGTAATCCGGCCTTGTGTATCCCGCCAGATTTCAGGCCCGGTGCCTTCATAATGCGCTCTGGGGTTATCAGGATTGGAAAATTGATCCAGAATCCGGCCTTTTCCAGCCGCCTGCATGTCCCGCGCCAGATCAATGGCCCCCTCCATGCTTTTATCAGCCGGGGTCAGGATAATTTCAGCGCCATACGCTTTCATCGAAGCCATGCGTTCGGCACTCATATTATCCGGCATAATCAAGGTCATTTGATAACCCTTGATGGCCGCCACCATCGCCAGGGCAATGCCGGTATTACCGCTGGTCGCTTCGATCAGACGATCACCCGGCTTGATGTCACCCCGCAATTCAGCCTGTTTAATCATGCTCAAGGCGGGCCTGTCTTTGACCGAGCCGGCCGGATTATTGCCTTCCAGCTTCACTAAAATGGTATTGCCATTCGCTACCGTCAGACGCTGTAAGCGAACCAGGGGCGTGTTACCGACAAAGGCTTCAATGGTTGGAAAAGACATCATTCAACACTCGCTTCGCTAACACTTTCTGCCTTTTTACGGTAGCTTTCAATCTGGTCGAAGTTCAAATAACGGTAGGTATCCGCTTTGCTGGCCTCAAGGCTGTTCATATACTGCTGATATTCTTCCGCTGTTGGAAGACGCCCTAACAGTGAACTGACGGCGGCCAGTTCGGCCGAAGCCAGATAAACATTTGCACCGTTACCTAAACGATTCGGGAAATTACGTGTCGACGTCGAAACAACGGTCGCATTGTCTGCCACCCGTGCCTGATTTCCCATACACAGCGAACAGCCTGGCATTTCAACCCGCGCCCCCGCCTTACCGAAGATGCTGTAATAGCCTTCTTCGGTCAATTCGGCCTGATCCATTTTGGTTGGCGGCGCAATCCATAGCCGTGTTGGCAAGGCATCGTTTTTCTGCTCCAGTAATTTGCCTGCCGCCCGATAGTGACCGATATTGGTCATACAGGAACCGATAAAGACTTCGTCAATTTTGGTACCGGCAACTTCTGATAATGGTTTGACATCGTCGGGGTCATTCGGACACGCCAGTAACGGCTCTTTGATGTCCGACATATTGATTTCGATGATTTCGCTGTACTCGGCATCGGCATCCGGCGCCATTAAAACCGGATTTTGCAGCCATTGCTCCATCGCGTCAATCCGCCGCTGCAGCGTGCGCCCGCTCTGGTAACCTTCGGCAATCATCCATTTCAGCAAGGTAATATTCGAGCGTAGATATTCGGCAATCGGTTCTTTGTTCAAGCGAATGGTACAGCCTCCGGCCGAGCGTTCGGCCGAAGCGTCGGATAATTCAAAGGCTTGTTCAACTTTTAGATCAGGCAAGCCTTCGATTTCAAGAATCCGACCGGAGAATACATTCTTTTTGCCTTGTTTTTCCACCGTCAACAAACCACGCTGAATCGCCGCATACGGAATCGCATTAACCAGATCGCGGAGGGTAATCCCCGGCTGCATTTCGCCGGTAAAACGCACCAGCACCGATTCCGGCATATCCAATGGCATCACACCCGTTGCAGCGGCAAACGCGACTAACCCGGAACCGGCTGGAAATGAAATACCAATCGGAAAACGGGTATGAGAATCTCCCCCGGTACCCACGGTATCCGGCAACAACATGCGGTTTAACCAGGAATGGATAATGCCATCGCCGGGACGTAACGACACACCGCCGCGGTTAATGATAAATTCCGGCAAGGTATGCTGCATTTCAACATCCACCGGTTTTGGATACGCCGCCGTATGGCAAAACGATTGCAACACCAGGTCAGCTGAAAAACCCAGACAAGCCAGGTCTTTTAATTCGTCACGCGTCATCGGCCCGGTCGTGTCTTGCGAGCCTACGGTTGTCATATGCGGTTCACAATAGGTTCCAGGACGAACGCCTTCAACGCCACAGGCCTTGCCGACTATTTTTTGTGCCAGCGTGTAACCTTTGTCGCTATCGTCCTTGCTTTCAGGGCGACGGAATACATCAGATGGCCCAAACCCTAATGCTTTACGAGCGCGATCGGTCAATCCCCGGCCAATAATCAGTGGAATACGGCCACCGGCACGGACTTCATCCAGAATGACATTGGTTTTCAGCGTGAACGTCGTCAGCACCTCATCACTGTCATGACGCTTGATGACGCCTTCATAAGGATAAATGTCGATGACATCGCCCATCTGTAATTTGGACACATCGCATTCAATCGGCAAAGCGCCCGAATCTTCCATGGTATTGAAGAAAATGGGCGCGATTTTGCCACCGATACAAACGCCACCGGCACGCTTGTTCGGAATATAGGGAATATCATCGCCAATATGCCATAACACCGAGTTCGTCGCCGATTTACGGGAAGAGCCGGTACCAACCACATCGCCGACATAGGCAACAGGGAAGCCTTTCTCTTTTAAATCCTTGATTTGCTGCTCGGCATTGGTAATCCCTTCACGCGGCATCTTCAGCATAGATTTGGCATGCAGTGGAATATCAGGCCGCGACCAGGCATCCGGCGCGGGTGACAAATCATCGGTATTGGTTTCGCCCGGGACTTTGAATACGGTCACGGTCAGTTTTTCAGGCACTTCCGGCCTGGCGGTGAACCACTCGGCATCCGCCCAGGATTGCAGAATCTGTTGCGCGTATTGATTGCCCGCATCGGCTTTTTCCTTGACATCGTGGAAGGCGTCAAAAATCAGCAAAGTATGCGACAAGGCCTTCGCCGCAATTGGCGCCAGTTTTTCATCGTCAAGCAAATCAATCAATGGTGCAATATTAAAACCACCCAGCATCGTACCAAGTAATTCTGTCGCACGTTCAGGACTTAAAATCGGTGACGTGACCTCGCCCTTGGCGATCGCCGCCAAAAATCCCGCCTTAACATAAGCAGCATCATCCACACCAGCCGGCACCCGGTTTTCCAGCAAGTCCAGCAAAAATTCTTCTTCACCGGCGGGCGGGTTTTTGATCAATTCCACCAGTTCTGCGACTTGTTTAGCATCCAGCGGTTTGGGTACCACACCTTCAGCGGCACGTTTTTCAACGTGTTTACGATATTCTTCTAACATATTCATCTGTGCTGACCTTAACGTCTTGTTTCAACGTTGATAAATTGCAGTCAATAGTCATAATCCTTCTCAACCTCGCCTTCTTCCCTTCACTGCCATTGAGTTAAGAGATATTCCTTGTTCCCAGGCTGGAGCTTGGGAACGAGCTATCCCAGACTTCTCCTCCTGGGAGAAGGCGAAGATGAGGGGATCAAATAGTGGGTCACTTTGGCTATTTAAAAACGCATTATCGCCGCCAATATGCGGCGCCAAAATGCGTTTAAAAATAATGCCAATAACCTGTGTCCTTAATCCAGCGCGTCGATAATCGCCTGCCCCATTTCGACCGTACCGCAACCGGAATCAGGATTCAAATCCGGTGTGACATGTTTGCCTTCGTTGATCACGTTCTCAATGGCCTTTTGCATTTTATTCGCGGCATCATTCTGTCCAAGATACTTCAGCATCATAACGCCCGCCATCAAGACCGCGGTTGGATTGGCCAGATTTTTACCGGCGATATCAGGAGCACTGCCATGCACGGCTTCAAACAAGGCCGCATCCTCACCAATATTGGCGCCAGGAATCAGGCCAAGCCCACCCACTAAGCCCGCGGTCAAATCCGATAATATATCGCCAAACATATTGGTACAGACGACCACATCAAATTGAGACGGATCCATCACCATGTGCATACAACTGGCGTCGATTATTTTTTCATCAAACTGAATATCGGAATGTTTTTGCGCCACTTCCCGCGCCACATCCAGGAACAGGCCCTGAGAAAATTTCAAAATATTCGCTTTATGGCAGACGGTGACTTTTTTACGGTTATTTTCGCGTGCAAATTGAAACGCGTGTTCGACAATTCTTTCCGAAGCAGAACGGGTAACAACAGCAAGGCTCTCGGCAACATCGTGTTTACGGGTCAGAAAATGCTCCAGACCACAGTACAAACCTTCGGTATTTTCCCGTACTATGACAATATCGACATTTTCGAAGCGGGTTTTGACACCGGGCCAGCTTTTGGCTGGACGCACATTGGCATATAAATCGTAGCGTTGTCTTAATTCAACATTGATACTTCTGAAGCCACTGCCCACCTGTGTCGTCAACGGGCCTTTGAATGCAACGCGTGTTTTTTCGATAGATTCCAGGGTCGTTTCCGGTAAGGGTGTACCATGTTTTTCAAATGCCCCCATGCCGGCTTCCGCTTCCTGCCACTGAATTTTTGCGCCGGCCGCCTCAATCACACGTACCGCAACATCCATAATAGAAGGACCAATTCCATCACCTTTAATTAACGTGACGCTTTGCATTCAACTCTCCTGAAAAATTTAAAGAATAACGGCTTATCATACACATTTTTAGTGCTTTTTTGTAGCCGATGCCCGCCAACGCCTTGTTCCCAAACTCGGGCTTAGGAATGCATGCCAGTAAGCTCTGCTTACTGACAATCACAGCGGAGCTGTTGGCCCATATGTTCCCAAGCAGGAGATTGGGAACAAGGAAATGGTTTTTTCTTAACTTAATGGCAGTGACCATCCTCGGTGGGAATGCATACGAAACGTTTATCAGGCTCGGTCTGCATTCCTACGCAGGAGCGTGAAAACGAGCAAACAGCCCCAGTAGAATTCATAAAATATGACCTAGTCGCGCCGCATGTCGCTCGCGATTTTGCTGACGCTTGGCTTCACTTTTACGCAGCAACACATAAACGGCAGCGGAGCCGCCGTGATGTTTCATAGCCGTATGAAAAACCTGTACCTTTTCCAGATCGACCAACCACTGGTTCAGGTAGCTTTTAAGCTGGCAGCCGTTGCGACCACGCCCAAAAACGATCAACAAGCTGCGCAAGTTATTATGCTCACAGTCATCGATAAAACGAATCAATTCATCACGCGCCTGGGCGGGTGTTTGTTGCTGCAGATTTAATGTCGCTTCCAGGGCATATTTACCCAGGCGCAGGTTTTTGAATACGCCTTGTTGGATTCCTTCGCGCTTAAAGCTTAACCAATCGTCCGCATGTAATTGTTTTCTGAGTACCAGCGATAATGGCGCCCAGGCATCATTTTCAGCTTTTTCAGCCGCTTGCCTGCGATAATTCTGATTAATGTGCTGCTGACGTGACTTAATCAATACCTTCTGCTCGGTATTCAGTGGAATGACATCGCCCATTTCCTGGCTAAACAATGCTCGATCTTGTTCGCTTAAACTTTCTTTTTTCATGGCGTGCTCCTGAGAACAGTTGAAAAAATAATTGATATGCGCTGATTCGGTTTGGGTGCCGCCTTTAGTAAAACGGGGTTTTGGTGGATGCGCTACGCTTATCTACCCTACGGGACCTACGCAGCCGGGTTGGTTGTGCCAGTCCTGACTGCGGCTTTAATCAAGTCGCATTTTTGCAACCAGTGCCTTGAGTGCGGCATTTTCCGGCTCTTTTCCTTCGATAAAATAATGCAGTAATAAGTTGTCTTCCAGTTCCAGCAATCGACAAAATGCTTGTTGTTCCTCGACTGTTGCCTGATTGTATTGCTGCACTAAAAAGCGTCGAAAAATCACATCAAGCTCCAGCGTCCCACGCTGGCAACGCCAGCGCAGTTTGTTTAAATCCGCATTCATGTCACTTGCGTTCGACCAGCATTTGCTTGATACCGGCAATGGCTTTGGCTGGATTCAAGCCTTTCGGGCAGGTGTCGGTACAGTTCATGATGGTATGACAACGATACAGTTTGAACGGATCTTCCAATTCATCGAGACGCGCGCCGGTATTTTCGTCGCGGCTATCGGTCAACCAGCGATAGGCTTGCAACAAGACAGCAGGCCCTAAATAACGTTCGCTGTTCCACCAATAACTGGGGCAGCTGGTCGAGCAACAGGCGCACAAAACGCATTCATACAGACCATCGAGTTTGGCGCGATCCTCGCGGCTTTGCAGACGTTCACGGTCAGCAGGCGCAGGCGTTTGCGTTTCGATCCAGGGTTTGATCGAGGCATACTGGGCGTAAAAATGGTTCATATCGGGCACCAGATCTTTGATCACCTTCATATGCGGCAGTGGAAAGATTTTAATGACGCCATCGTAATCTGAAATTGCCTTGGTACAAACCAGGGTGTTTCTACCGTTGACATTCATCGCGCAAGAGCCACACACTCCTTCACGGCAGGAGCGACGAAACGTCAAGGTTGGGTCAATTTCATTTTTGATTTTTAAAATCGCATCCAATACCATCGGCCCGCATTGTTCCAGGTCTATTTCATAATGATCGATGCGCGGGTTTTCCCCCGAATCGGGATCCCAGCGGTACACTTCAAAAACTTTTACATTTTTGGCATCCGCGGCGGCAGGAAAGGTTTTACCTTCCGTCAATCTGGAATTTTTAGGCAAGGAAAATTCAACCATCAGTAAACCCTCTCTTTAGGTGGGATAACATCAACCTCGTCGGTCAATGTGTAAAGATGAACAGGGCGATAATCTATCTTGACACCGCTATCATCTTGCCAGGTCAAGGTATGCTTCATCCAGTTCTCATCATCACGTTTCGGAAAATCTTCCCGCGCATGACCGCCGCGGCTTTCTTGCCGGTTATGAGCGGCATGAATGGCCACAGTTGCCTGTCGAAGCAAATTATCCAGCTCCAATGTTTCCACCAAATCGGTATTCCAAATCAACGAGCTATCACTGACGCTCACATCGTCAAATGAATCGGCGACCTGTTGCATTTCGGCGATACCTTCCGCCAGCGTGTCTCCGGTTCTGAACACAGCCGCCCGGGTTTGCATGGTTTTTTGCATGGCTGATCGAATCTCGGCGGTTTTCAGCGACCCTTTCGCATGGCGAATTTTATCGAAACGCGCCAATGCATTATCACAGGCATCGGACGGTAAGGGTTTATGTGCCTGTCCTGGCTTGATCATTTCGGCACAATGGATAGCGGCCGAACGCCCGAACACGATAATGTCCAGCAATGAATTAGAGCCTAAGCGATTGGCACCATGAACGGAGACACAGGCGGTTTCACCAATGGCCATCAAACCAGGCACCACGGTATCGGGTTGACCATTTTTCAAGGTCATCACCTCGGCCTTGTAATTGGTCGGAATACCGCCCATGTTGTAATGCGCCGTCGGAATCACCGGTATCGGCTGTTTTGTGACATCGATACCGGCAAAGATACGCGAGGTTTCGGAAATTCCGGGTAAACGTTCGTGAATAATGGCGGGATCAAGATGTTCAAGATGTAAATAGATATGGTCTTTATTTGGGCCAACGCCCCGTCCTTCATTGATTTCTATGGTCATGGCCCGGCTGACGACATCGCGTGACGCCAAATCCTTGGCCGTTGGCGCATACCGCTCCATAAAACGTTCTCCTTCCGAATTGGTCAGATAACCACCCTCTCCACGCACCCCTTCGGTAATCAAACAGCCTGCCCCGTAAATGCCGGTCGGATGAAACTGGATAAACTCCATATCCTGTAATGGCAACCCCGCCCGCAGTACCATGGCATTGCCATCGCCCGTTACCGTATGCGCCGAGGTGCATGAAAAATAACAACGTCCATAACCACCGGTCGCCAGGACGGTTTGATGGCCGCGAAATAAATGCAATGAACCGTCTTCCAGGCACCAGGCCAAAACACCCCGGCATTCATCGCCATCCATAATCAAATCGAGTGCGATATATTCGATAAAAAATTCCGCCTTATGCTTCAAAGCCTGTTGATACAGCGTATGTAGAATGGCATGACCTGTCACATCAGCGGCGGCACAGGTTCTTTGCGCGGTGCCTTTGCCATAATGCGTGGTCATGCCGCCAAAGGGACGTTGGTAAATTTTGCCATCTTCAGTGCGGGAAAAAGGTACACCGTAATGTTCCAGTTCCAGAACCGCGGCCGCCGCCTCCCGGCACATATATTCGATGGCATCCTGATCGCCCAGCCAATCCGAACCTTTGACGGTATCGTACATATGATAGCGCCAGTCGTCTTCACCCATATTGCCTAACGCCGCACTAATGCCACCTTGCGCCGCCACAGTATGACTTCGGGTTGGAAAAACCTTGGTGATACACGCTGTTTTCAGGCCTTTTTCCACCATACCGAAGGTAGCGCGCAAACCGGCACCACCTGCGCCGACGACGACGACATCATGCTTGTGTTCAATAATTTTGTAATTTGATGTCATGGTATTATCCAGCGAATACAAGGTTAAAAATGGCGATAATGGCCGTCACGGCCAATCCAGTAAAAACAAGATGCGTCAACCAGACCAGGGTCATGCGCCGCCCTATACTGGAAATATAATCTTCATACACCACTTGCAGACCTAACGCGGCATGGTAACAAACCGCGATAATCCACAAAATTAAAGCCGTGCTGTTAAACGCCTGCTGTATCCATTCCCGGGTTTCTGAATACGGCGCGGTTAATATTAAATAAAGAAATTGGAGAAGATAAAAACTTAAAGGCAGCAAGGCGATTGCGGTAATCCTTTGCATCCACCAGTGATGTGTACCTGATTTGGCCGATCCCATCCCCTGGGCGCGGGCCAATGCGGATTGATAGCGCATGATTTATCCTTGAAAAAATATGAAAACAAGCCCTGTCAAAATAACAGAAGCAATCAGTTCGATCACGGCATAACGATTCATGTCATCACGTTCAAACCCCATACCGGCATCCCAAATCAAATGCCGGACACCATGACATAAATGAAAAAACAAGGCATAGATAAAGCCCCATAAGAAGATTTGCACCCAAAACAGATTTAAACTTATCTGCAATGAACTATAAGCCTGTTCTCCCTGAGACAGGATAACAAAAATTGAAACTATCAGAATAATACCTAACGACAGGAATACACCGGTCATTCGATGCGTAATGGAAATAATGCCGGTCAACGGCAAACGATAGACTTGCAAATGCGGTGACAACGGACGCTTAACTTCATTCATGAGACACCTCAGGATTGGACACTCAGTTGATTTTCACCCGGCCTTGCTACGAACAACGCCGGGTAAGCACTAAAAATGCTTTATGTCTGTATAAAACAAACCGTTTTATACAGATTTATTACCCAGCACAGTCAACGTTTGTTTTACTCCGTTCTGTGCTTAATAACGAAACTACAGGGTTTTAGCGGCCATTTTGGCGACATATCCATCTTCAACCGAATTAACGCCGCTCACACCGAGACCACCCACCACTTGGCCATTGTATACCAAGGGAACACCACCTTCTACCGGTATAATATTATTCAAATTCAAATAGACTTGTTTGCCCTCGCTGACCATTTTTTCCAAAGCCTTGGTCGGGCAGCGAAACATCAAGGCCGTTTTAGCTTTACCGATAGCCACATCAATACTGCCTAATTGTGCATTATCGCGTTGCAGATAGAGCAAATGCCCGCCCTGATCGACAATGGCAATAACCACCTCCCAGTTATTCATTTTCGCTTCCATTTCTGCGGCATGCGCAATCCGTTTAGCGTCCGCCAAAGTTATTTTATAAATCGTTTCCACCTTCCACCTCGGTATATTTTTATATCAATAGCCTATATTTCATAGTTCATAGACGTCTTTCTAATCCCCTCATCCCATCCCAGCCATCTCCCGAAAGGCGAAGGCACAATTGAGAGGGCTATGCGCAATCTCTCAGCGTGCATCAATGGGAATGACATCGCGCTTTTCAGGGCCTAAGTATAGCTGTCTGGGACGACCGATAGGCGTGGATGGATCGGCCATCATTTCCAGCCAATGCGCCAACCAGCCCGAGGTTCTGGCAATAGCGAACATAACGGTAAACATTTCTTCAGGAATATTCAAGGCACGATAGATGACGCCAGAATAGAAATCGACATTGGGATACAATTTGCGCTCAATGAAGTATTCATCTTTCAAGGCGTATTCCTCCAATGCCAGCGCCAATTCAAACAAAGGATCCTGTTTATGACAGTTTTCCAGCACCTCATAGCAGGCTTGACGAATAATTGTCGCCCGCGGATCAAAATTTTTATACACCCGATGGCCAAAACCCATCAGTCGAAACGGGTCGTCTTTATCTTTAGCTCGCGCAATAAATTCAGGAATCCTGTCCACACTGCCAATTTGTTTCAGCATGCGTAATACGGCTTCATTGGCGCCACCATGTGCAGGCCCCCAGAGTGCGGCAATACCCGCGGCAATACAGGCATAGGGATTAGCTCCCGTGCTGCCGGTCAGGCGAACAGTCGAGGTACTGGCATTTTGTTCATGATCGGCATGTAAAATCAGCAACAGATTAAGCGCCTTTCTCTCAATGACATCGACCGTATAATTCGGATCGATATAATTGGGCGAGGAACGCGAAAACATCATATTTAGAAAGTTTTCACAATAGCCTAGGTCAAGCCGGGGATAAACAAACGGCTTACCCACCGAATGTCGATAGGAGGTTGCCGCAATGGTCGGCATTTTGGCGATCATCCGAACCGCACAGACCCTGCGGTGCTCAGGGTCTTGCATATTTAATTCGCTATGATAAAACGCTGATAAAGAGCCCACGACCCCGACCAGCATCGCCATAGGATGCGCATCATGACTAAATCCATCAAAAAAGCTGCGCAAAGATTCATGTACCATGGAGCGATGTGCGACTTCTAAAGAAAAATCCTGTATTTGCGTCGAATTCGGCAACTCGCCGTTCATCAACAGATAAGCCACTTCCAGATAATGACAATGCTCCGCTAATTGTTCAATCGGATATCCCCGATACAACAACACACCCTTATCGCCATCAATAAACGTAATATGACTTTTGCAACTGGCCGTTGCGGTAAATCCCGGGTCGTAAGTAAAGCAATCGAGATCTTTGTTAATAGCACGAATATCAACCGTTTCCTTACCTAATGTGCCTTGTAGCAAGGGATATTCAACCGTCTTTCCGGTGCGGTTATGTCTGATAGATAAACTGTCTTTTGACATTCAATCCTGCCTGTTTTGGTTGCTGATAAAAAATACGGTTGTCGCAGCACATCGAAAAATGCAAGGATAACCTTTTAGCATGACCGGATTATTACACAACACCTTATTGAGTCAAAATATTGAATCAAAGCAGTACCGGCCAACGTTTTATGAACGTTCCTTAATACAGCACCAATTTTACCTTGATGGATAGTTTTATTCAGGCTATTGAAATCTATCCTGAATTGGTGCTGTACTAACTTAGAATCTGGTTGATTCGATGTAAGTCTTCCTCCGTATCAACCCCGGCTTCGGGTATTTTATCGACGACTTTAACTTTTATGGTTTCACCATGCCACAACACGCGGAGTTGTTCCAGCGATTCTATTTTTTCAAGCGGCGATGCCGGCCACTGACAATAACGTTTTAAAAATGCCACCCGATAAGCATACATGCCAATATGTCGATAATACGGCAGTGCAACGTTATCAGGCAGGGATTCAGGAAAATGCTCCCGATGCCACGGAATCGGCGCCCGACTAAAATACAAGGCATAATCGTCATGATCCAAAACAACCTTAACCGCATTGGCATTAAAAACCTCATGCCGGTCGCTCACACGGGCGGCCAACGTGGACATATCCGCCTTCGTCTGCCGCATTAAAACCTTGGCGACATCGTTGATATAAGCCGCTGGAATCAAGGGTTCATCACCTTGCAGATTGACGATAACAACATCGTCTGGCCATTCCATGGTCTCGGCCACTTCGGCGATACGCTCAGTACCGGATTGATGCGTCGTTTGCGTCATCACGCTGTCCAGCCCCAATGCCTTGACAGCCTTAAAAATACGCTCATCATCGGTTGCGACAACAACCTGCTCGGCATCAGCCGCCAGCGCCCGCTCAGAGACATGCTGAATCATCGGTTTGCCGGCAATATCCAGCAACGGCTTACCTGGCAGACGGGTCGAACCATAACGCGCCGGAATGACGACTTTAAACCCGGCCATTATTTTCTCAGCGCATCAACTTCTTCATGACTTAATTCGCGTGCTTCATCTTCCAGCATCACGGGAATATCATCACGAATCGGAAATGCCAGGCGGTCGGCCTTGCAAATCAATTCCTGCTGCTCTTTATGATAAATCAAACTGCTTTTACAAATCGGACAGGCCAATATATCCAGTAATTTTTTATCCATTATTTTAGATTGAGTCGTTGTTTAAGTTGTTGAATGAAATTTGAGTCGGGTTTAGCCTGTATCGGCACCGCCCAAACGTTATTGGTGGCAAAGGCGCGACATTTCACCGCATCCTTTTCGGTCATCAACACCGGCTGCCGGTCGTTAAAATCCAGATCTTCGGCTGCAAAGGGGTAATGATCGGGAAATGCGTGCGGTTTTATATTCAAACCATGTTGCCGTAACAATTGAAAAAAACGTTGCGGATTGCCGATTCCCGCGACCGCATGACAGGATTGTGCTTTAAAATCACTCAACGGCTTCACCGCTGCCGTTTGTAGATTAACCGCCGTGCTACCGACAAATCGCATGGCATATTCAAAATCCTCTTGTTTCTGACCGTTTACGATAGCCAGGTCAACCTCACGCAAACGTTCCACTGGCTCCCGCAATGGCCCCGCCGGCAAGCAATAGCCATTGCCGAACCGACGCTCGCCATCAATGACGGCAATTTCCAGATTTCGCTGCAAGGCATAGTGTTGCAAACCATCATCAGAAATTAAAATATCGCAGTTTTCATGGTCGATAAGAAACTGCCCGGCGACGGCCCGCTTAACACAAACCGCAACCGGAACCTGCGCTTTCTCGCGAATCAAAACAGCTTCATCCCCCACTTCAGCGGCAGAAGTCTGCGCAGTAACCAGACGCGGTTGTTCACTGTTTTGACCGCCATAGCCACGACTGATAACCCCGGGATTAAACCCCTGCTGCTGCAAAAAATTCGCCATCCAGATCACCAATGGGGTTTTACCGGTTCCCCCGACGGTAATATTGCCAACGACGATAACCGGAACCGCTAAGCGGACACTTTTTAACAGCCCTTTACGGTATAAAAAACGCCGCAACCGAATAATATCGACATAAATCAAGGAAAAAGGCGCCAGCAACACCGACACGTACATGTCGTTGTACCAGGCATCCTGTATCCATCGCGTCAATGTTTTCTTCATTGTTTTGGCACCGAATTCCGGGTCGCAAAATCAATTTGTTTGAATCCCAATCGACCGGCAACATCTAATACACTGATAACGGCCTGAAAGGGTGTTTTACTATCGGCATTAATAATCACCGGAATTTTTCGGTTACTGCCCGCCGTTTGAATCAGCGCACGCTTTAATGTCGACACCTTTCGATTTATCAACTGATGAAACTTGCCTTTGGCATCCGCAATAAAATAATCGCCATCGGCATTAATCATCAAGGTAATAACTTTCGGCTTTTCCTTGCTCTCCTGCCCTTTCGCTTCGGGTAACTTGATGGTCAGCTCAGTTTGCCGGTTAAATGTGGTCGTGACCATAAAAAAAATCAGCAACAAAAAAACCACATCGATCATCGGCGTCATCGAAATTTCCAAAGGCGCTTTTTTACGGCGGCGAAAATCCATCAGGCCTCCTCTCTGTCACCGTGCATGATATCGATCAAGCGCAATGATTCTTCTTCCATTCTAACCACATATTCATCAACCAGACGTTCAAAATAGCGATAAAAAACCAGGCTGGGAATGGCGACGGTCAATCCGGCTGCGGTGGTAATCAAGGCCTCAGAAATACCTCCGGCTAAAATACCCGGATCTCCCACACCATGGATCATAATGGCCGAAAACACCTTGATCATGCCGATTACCGTACCTAACAAACCCAAAAGTGGCGATATGGAGGCAATTGTGCCCAATGCATTGAGATAGGTTTCCAGTTCATGCACCACCTGGTGTCCGGCTTCTTCGATACTGGCTTTCATGACCTCCCGACCATGTTGACTGTTGGCCAATCCCGCTGCCAAAATTGCCCCTAAAGGCGAGCTGAGCTTAATTCGACGGATGGCCGCTTCATCCAGTTTTTGAGCCCGATACAATTTCCAGATATGCGGCACCAGATCGGGTGGCAAGATTTTTTTTCGCTGTAAAGACCAAAACCTTTCGGCGATGATACCCATCGCGCCAATTGAACACAGGATGATTGGAATCATCATCCAGCCACCATTCTTGATCAGTTCAAACACGTATCGTTTCCCTTCACTTAAAGTAAAACGCCCATTTTAGCCGATTGAGGTAAAATGCACATCCTATACTTCATTGGATAGCCATTGCCCGTCCCGTTCAGACTATCACGCTTCAAATGCTCGGCTTCATAACCTTGTCCGTTTTACCAATCCAGATGAAAGCGATTAAAAAAGCGACGCAACAAACGCCTGCCGCCATGGAATAAACAAACGTAGCCCCCATCTCATCCCAAAAATAACCACTGAACAGACTTCCTAACATACCACCGAGTCCAAAGCTCATACTGCTGTATAACGCTTGCCCTTTACCTTGATGCTGGTCGCCAAAATACTGATGCACCAAATGAATGGCCGCGACATGAGAAGAGCCGAAAGTTGCCGCGTGCAAGCACTGGGCAATCGCCAAAATAACGAATTGATCGGCATAATGCGCAATCAACAGCCAGCGCACGATACTTAAAAAAACGCTGACCAGTAATAAAGTCCGCAGGGAAACCCACCTTAAAATGGGCTTGATCACTAAAAATAAAACAATCTCAGCACAAACGCCCAATGCCCATAACAGCCCGATGACAGAACCCGAATAGCCCAGCTTGGCCAAAAAAATGGAAAAGAAGACATAATAAGGCCCATGCGCCAATTGCAGGATCATATACACCAGAATAAACGCGATGATTTCTGGCCGCCGCAAGATGCGCCAAATACCGATACTGTCATGGGCGCTTGTCGTTATCCGCGCCTCGGGTGTTATCAATGCACTCAGCCAGATCAGGCCCAACAAGATGATGATAATCTGTGGCAATAATGCAACCGGATAATGCTCGGCCAACCTGCCAATACCCAGCACCGTCAAAATAAATCCCACCGAGCCCCAGAGCCGAATCTGGCTGTATCGATGAGGGTCCTGCCGCAGATGAAACAAGGTGACCGCTTCAAACTGGGGCAAGGCCGCATTCCAGAAAAAGCTGAAAATGACCGTGAGCACGGCAAACCACAAATAACCGGAGAAATAGAGAAATCCTGCGAAAAACAGCGTTGCAAAAAAAGAAGCCAGACGGATAATGCGCAAACTTTTGCCCGTGTAATCAGCAATAATCCCCCATAAATTGGGGGCGACAATCTTGGTTGCCACCATCAACGCCGATAATTCACCAATTTGCAGAGCGGAAAGGCCCTGACTTTCCAGATACAGACTCCAATAGGGTAAAAAAGCACCGAGCGTTGCAAAATAGAAAAAGTAAAACCCCGACAAGCGCCAATATGGCACCTTGTCAGCCGCGCTTTTGTCTTGCATCATTCAGCGCCACCCAGGCTATCTTGTCGCTTTATACAACCATCAGGCATGGTCATTCCTCAAACCAAAATGCCCATTGTACTTTATCTTGTTAGCGGTATTTGTTCAGGCCGGTGATTTTTTATGTCTGAGCTGATACAACTTATCGCCAAGCTGTTGCAATTGCGATGCTGTCAGCTGCGCTTTAACCCTGGGCGCAAAATCTTCATCTTCACGATTGATATGCGCTCTTTGCAAGCGTTCAAATTCTTCGGCTAAATGCCTTAAATAATCCGTATTTTCAATTTTATCGGGTTGCGATAAACATTTGGCAAGACTGGCCCAGGATTTCTCGATTTCCTCATGATCCAAAAGCAATCTTTCGATCATGCCATCAACCAATGCAGATTGTCCAAGCATCATGGGAAACACGCCCTCTTCTTCATCACGGTGGTGCAGATGATTGGCAATATTGTAATGCCAATATGCCGACATACATTGATAAGCCAGGTCTTCATCGATACCTTGCCTGCCGATTTTGTCAACCAGCTGCAACAATGCCTCGCCGCGTTTCAGAAAGTCTTCATGACAGGCTTTGATGATAAACAGGCCATTGGAAAAATCCGTTGCCGGATCATTGAATTGAATTTTCATAGTGTGTAAGAAACCAATGCTCCAGACAGTAATGACTTATGAAAACTGTCCGGAGTATTGAAAAACGGGAGTGTGCAATATTACACATTCCCGAATAGATTAACGGGATTTTACGAATTTTGTTCTAACCAGTTGATAAGGCCTGAACATGTATCCCAGGGGGGCACTCCAGACATGCACCAGACGACTGAATGGAAACAGAAAAAACACGCTCATGCCTAAAAACAAGTGCAATTTATAAATAAAGCCGACATTATCCAACAGATGATAGTCCGGATTTAAAGCCAATATGCTTTGCACCCAATCCGCCAAGGCCACCATCGTCGAAGCATCACCACCAATGACATGAATGATGGAAAACATAATCGTGATCAAGCCCACTGCCAGTGTAACTAAAATCCAGTCCAGAATAAAAATATCCATAAACCGGCTGTTAGCGCGAACTCTCGGATTAAACATGCGCCTGCGCCATAGAATAACACCGCCCATCATACAGAACAAACCAAAAACAGCGCCTAATAAGATGGCAATAATCTGGTGTACCATATCGGAAATACCTAATCCTAAAAAGACAGTATGCGGCGTCACAAGCCCTGCAAAATGCCCAAAAAACAAGGCCAGAATACCGATATGAAACAGAATACTGCCCTTTCGTAATTGCTCTTTTTCAAACAATTGGCTGGAATCGGCTTTCCAGGTGTATTGCTCGCGATCAAAGCGGATTAAACTGCCTAGAATAAAGGTCGTCAGCGCAATATAAGGATAAACGCCAAAAATCATATTCGATAAATTCATATCATCACCTATGCCGCAATATTGGCTAATTCGCCATGACGTTCAATTAAGCGAAGCAACGGCGCATAAGGGCTGTCCGCCTGCTCCAGATTACTGGCGATAATATCGATCGCCTGCGTGGTTTGCTGTAAAAATTGCCGGGCGCTGGCTTCATCATCCATCGTCGCGACATATTCCAGAATCAACGGCAGATAGTCAGGCAATTCGCCATCCGCAATTTCAAAGCCGGTTTTTTTATACAGTTCCGATAACTCAATCAAAGCCGGTCCACGGTCTCTGTCCTGCTCATCAAACAGATGAAAGGTCAGGTACAGTGAGTGCTGGCTGTTTAAATCAAAGGTATCGACATAGGCCGCCTGAAACCGGGTTATCGGCAAGGATGATGCCCAATCGACAAATGCTGACAAAACCGGCTGGTCTTCTGGCGTAATATCAGGGCCTGCCAGCAAGGCTTTTATATCGTCCCAATGATCTGTCATCTGTTTATCGGGATAATCCAACAGAACAGACAATACTTTATAGACTGGAATCATACTTTTTCCCCATCAGAACGTTTAGCCGCTGGATGATAACGAACAAACTGCAGAATATCTTCCGTCTTCTTGCGTCGATCTGGAAACAACGAGGCTTCCGGGCTGATACTGCAACCATCATTGCCAAAGGTGAAACCATTTTGCCCTTGAAAACTGTGAAAATCTTCCTGCCTCAGTTCTTCATGACTGGTAGGAATCACAAAGCGGTCTTCATAATTGGCGATAGCCATATAGCGATACATTTCCCGCACCTGGCTTTCGCTCAGCCCCACTTCCTCCAGCACTGCCAGATCAGTTTTGTTTTCCACATTCAACGAACGATAAAAACTACGCATGGCAATCAGGCGCTTTAAAGCCAAAATAACAGGCTCTTCTTTGCCAGCCGTAAACATATTGGCCAAATATTTTATCGGCATCCGTAATGTTTCAATTTTAGGAATCACGCCATCTGGCGCTGTTTCAAGATTACCCTGATCAATTTGTGACTGCACCGGCGATAATGGCGGTACATACCAAACCATCGGCAAGGTTCGAAATTCCGGATGCAGCGGAAACGCGACCTTCCAATCCTTAATCAACTTATAAATCGGTGATTGCTGAGCCGCTTCTAACCATGACTCAGGAATACCATCGGCCTTGGCCTGTGCAATGACATCAGGATCATTTGGATCCAGAAACAAATCCAGTTGTGCCTGGTACAAATCCTGTTCATTTTCAACCGAAGCCAGCTCCGAAATGCGATCAGCATCGTATAACATGACGCCGTTATAGCGAATTCTACCCACACAGGATTCGGAACAAACCGTTGGCAGCCCCGATTCGACCCGTGGATAACAGCCGGTGCATTTTTCCGCTTTACCGGACTCCCAGTTATAGAACATTTTTTTGTACGGGCAGGCACTGATACACATGCGCCAGCTACGGCATTTATCCTGATCGACCAGAACGATCCCATCCTCTTCCCGTTTATACAAAGAGCCGGATGGACACGCCGCCACACAGGAAGGGTTCGCGCAATGATTACACATACGCGGCAAATACATCATGAACGACTGTTCAAATTCGGCATAGACCTGTTTTTCCATATCGCCGAAATTTTTGTCTGCACCCCGCTGTTTAAAGGGGCCGCCCATATCATCTTCCCAGTTAGGCCCCCATTCGATTTTTTCCATGCGGTGACCATCAATCAATGACCGTGGCTGTGCTGTCGGTGTCGCTTCTGACAATGGCGTGTTCTGCAAATGCGCATAATCAAAGGTAAACGGTTCATAATAATCATCAATCGTCGGCATATTGGGATTTTGAAAGATATTTTTCAGAATTGTCCGGCGATTGCCTGATTTCAATTGTAATTCACCATTAACCAGCTCCCAGCCCCCGTTCCACTGCTCCTGATCCTCCCAGTTTTTGGGGTAACCAATGCCGGGTTTGCTCTCGACATTGTTAAACCAGGCGTATTCCACCCCTTTGCGGTTGGTCCAGACATTTTTACAGGTCACCGAACAGGTATGGCAACCGATACATTTGTCGAGATTGAATACCAGCGAGAAATTAGCTCTTACTTTCATTGTATTGTCCTTTAATCCTGTTCACTACTGTAAGCCGCCTGATGAACGCCATCAGGATTAAGTGCCTGTTCACGATCCTCCGTCAGTGCCTTGTCCAGCCATTCAGGATTATCGACTTTATGTACCAGTACATATTCATCGCGCTGCGAACCGACCGTGCCATAGTAGTTAAAGCCATAGCTAAGCTGCGCATACCCCCCAATCATATGAGTTGGTTTCACCGTCACCCGTGTCACACTGTTATGGATACCGCCGCGTTTACCCGTGCTTTCTGACCCCGGTGCATTGACGTTTTTTTCCTGTGCGTGATACATCATGGCCATACCACTCGGCACCCGTTGGCTGATGACAATACGTACCATCGCCGCCCCATTGATATTCAACACCTCAACCCAGTCATTATCTTTAAGCCCAATAGAATCGGCATCTTCTTCCGAAATCCAGATATGCGGGCCACCACGAGATAAGGTCAGCATTCTGAGATTGTCATGGTAAGTACTGTGAATCCCCCATTTACCGTGTGGCGTGAGCCAACTCAAGCGCAAATGAGGTTTTTCGCCCAGCTTCTCGACCATTTCCCGGGTGCTGCGCATATCGACGGCAGGACGATAGGTACAAAAGCCTTCACCAAAATCCCGCATCCATTGATGATCCTGATAAAACTGCGCCCGGCCGGTCAGCGTTCTGAATGGAATACGCTCATGGATATTGGTGTACCCGGCATTGTAGCTCACCTTTTCAGACTCGATGCCGCTCCAGGTTGGCGCCGTAATAATCTTCCGTGGTTGCGCTTTAATATCACGAAAAGTAATTTTGTCATCTTCACGCGGCTGCGCCAGATAAGTATGGTCAATGCCGGTTTTATTGCCCAATGCTTTCCATGACTTGACGGCAACATCGCCATTGGTTTCCGGCGCTAACGCCAGAATTGCCTCGCAGACGTTAATATCCTGTTCCAGCGAGGGCATCCCCTGGCTGACCCCTGCCTCTTCAATGGTGTAGCAAATAGATTTCAAATGCTCATATTCTTTTTCGGTGTTCCAGTCAATACCTTTGATATTGTTACCCTGTTGCTTTAATAATGGGCCCAGGGCAGTAAATTTCTTATAGGTATCGGCAAAATCCCGCTGCACCACTTTTAACAGCGGTAGGGTTTTACCTGGAATCGGTTCACAATCACCCTTTTTCCAGTCCAGCACACCTAAAGGTTGCGCCAGTTCAACCGGTGTATCATGCAAAATCGGCAACGCCACCAAATCTTTTTGTGAACCTAAATGCTTATCAGCCAACTCCGAGAATCGTTTGGCAATGGTTTTAAAAATCTGCCAATCCGATTTAGATTCCCAGCCTGGATCAACCGCTTGTGTCAAAGGATGAATAAACGGATGCATATCCGTGGTATTCAAATCATTTTTTTCGTACCAGGTTGCCGTCGGCAATACAATATCCGAATAAGCTCCCGTAGAATTGAGCCGGAAATTAATATCAACCAGCAAATCGAGCTTGGCAATCGGTGCCTCTTTATGCCATTTTATTTCCTCGCCTTTCGCTTCAGGTAAAACATCCTGCATCACGCCATTTTGGGCACCTAATAAATGCTTTAAAAAATACTCATGTCCTTTGGCGCTGGCACCAATCAGATTGGCTCGCCAGACAAACAGATTACGCGGATGATTTTCGGGCGCATCAATATCTTCAGCGGCAAAGGCAATATCGCCTGTTTTCAATTTATTGATTAAATAATCCGCCACGCCCTTTTCATCTGTAGCGCCCGCAGCTTCTGCCTGCTTTACGATGTCCAGCGGATTTTTATTAAAATGTGGAGCGGAAGGCAACCAGCCCAGACGCTGAGAAACAACATTGTAATCGGCCAGGTTATAGCCTTTGTATTTCTCCTGGGCGGTTGAGGCTAACAAGGCATCGGCATCCAGGGTTTCATAGCGCCATTGATCGGTATGAAAATAAAAATACGAGGTTCCGTTCATGTGGCGTGGCGGCTTTTGCCAATCCAGTGCAAAGGCAACCGGCGCCCAGCCTGCCTGGGGCCGTAACTTCTCCTGCCCGACATAATGCGCCCAGCCGCCGCCACTCTGTCCGACGCAACCACACATATGCAACAAGTTCATGATAGCGCGATAATTCATGTCATTGTGATACCAATGATTGATGCCCGCGCCTAAAATAACCATAGATTTGCCCATGGTTTTAGAGGCATTATCGGCAAATTCACGACCGGTACGGATGATGTCAGCCTGTTTGACGCCGGTAATTTTCTCAGCCCAGGCGGGCGTATTTGGAATAGTGGTATCATCGTAACCTTTAGCACAGTCACCGCCCAACCCACGATCAAGACCATATTGCGCTAATTGCAAATCGAATACCGTCGCGACATAAACATCCTGGCCCTTAAGCTGCAGTTTTTTAACCGGGATATGATGTTTCATCGGTATATCGTTGCCCGATTCAAAATTCGGAAATACGACCTCAACAACCTCATCTTTATCAAAAATCAGGCTTAAACGCGGATTATTTTCTGAGCTTTCCAGTTGTTTCGGTTGCAAATTCCATTTGCCTTCTTCGCCCCAACGAAAGCCAATTGAGCCATTCGGCACAATCACATCCCCGCTGTTCTCATCAAGTACAACCGTTTTCCATTCTGGATTATTGCTTTCGCCCAAAGTCTGCTCGAAATCCGAAGCACGAACAAAACGCCCTGGCGCTAATGACTCCCCGTTCTGTTCCAGCATTACCAGCATCGGTAAATCGGTATAGGCCCGTGCGTATTCTTCAAAGTAAGGATCCTGCCGCTCGATATAAAACTCTTTCAGTGCCACATGTCCCATGGCCATAAATACAGCGGCATCGGTACCCTGTTTGGCCGGCATCCACAGATCGGCAAATTTCACATTTTCAGCATAATCTGGCGACAAAACGACGACTTTTGCGCCCTTGTAGCGAACTTCTGAATAAAAATGCGCATCCGGTGTTCGCGTCATCGGCAAGTTTGCACCCGCAACAATCAGATAAGTGGAGTTATACCAGTCCGCTGACTCTGGCACATCAGTCTGCTCGCCCCAGGTTTGCGGGGAAGCAGGTGGCAAGTCGCAGTACCAGTCATAAAAAGACAGACAGGCGCCACCAATCATAGATAAATAACGGCTGCCCGCTGCATAGCTGATCATCGACATCGCTGGAATCGGCGAAAATCCGGCAATACGGTCAGGCCCATGTATCTTGATGGTGTACACATTGGCAGCGGCGATAATTTCGGTCACCTCGTCCCAGTCAACCCGGACAAAACCACCCAAGCCACGCACGGCTGTGTAGCGTTGCCGTTTTTCAGTATCTTCCTGGATCGATGCCCAGGCCTCAACCGGATCTTTTCCCTCGGCTCGCGCATGACGATAAAGCTCAACCAGGCGCTCCCGAATCAAAGGATGCTTAACCCGCAATGGACTGTATAAATACCAGGAAAAACTGGCGCCACGCGGGCAGCCGCGGGGCTCATGATTAGGCATATCCGGGCGCGTGCGCGGGTAATCGGTGGCTTGCATTTCAAACGCCACCAGACCATTTTTGACATGAATATTCCACGAACAACTACCGGTACAGTTGACGCCATGCGTCGATCGAACCACTTTATCAAAACGCCAGCGGTTACGGTAGGCATCTTCCCACTGCCGATCCTCATTTGTCACCACGCCATGTCCATCAGAAAAATGGCTTTGTACTTTTTTGAAAAAATTGAGACGGTCTAAAAAATGACTCATCGTTTTTGTCTCCTGAAAATAGGATTAAACTTGACATCGTCGGCTCTGCGGTGCGGAGCCATTGCGCCGCCCCAGCTCAGGCAACATTAAGGATTATAAAATTCGCCATCCTTACGCAAATAAAACCACCAGTTAATCATGATGCAAACAACCTGAATTCAAGTAATAAGTGCATAACCCATTAAAGCCACCTCCGGCGTGGTCGCTTTGATTTGTTCACCTAATACCTTAGGGATATAAAAAGCCCCATAGGCGGCAACGGCTGATGTCCAGCCTAAAACAGGGCCGACCTGCTCTTTTGGAAACACCATGGCGATGGTTCTGAAGGTTGAGCCATTGCCAATGCCGGTTGCGGTAAAAAGAATCAGGAACAAAATAAAAAATGGCACGAAATAGTCTTGTGGTGTCGCAGATGCATAAGCCGCCTTCATGTAATAGGCAACTCCGGCCGCACTGATAACCATGATAAATGAACAAATATGCGTCACCCAGGCACCACCAAACTTATCAGCAATCCAGCCACCAACCGGACGAATCAAGGCACCGATAAAAGGCCCCATCCAAGCGTACATCAATGCGCTCGGCCCATCATTGTTTATCGTGTCATGGGTCATAACGCCATCGACCATAAGATGCTGATAGCCAAAAATAACCTTGATCGCTAAAGGAAAACACGCGGCATAACCGATGAACGAACCGAAAGTCATGGTATAGATAACGCTCATCACCCAGGTATGTTTATTGTCGAATATTTGATATTGCCGTGACAGGCTTTCACCGATCTGTCCCGGAATAATCTTCAATAAGGATACCGTCAAGGCAATCACAATCACCAAAGCAATTTCTTTGGGAATTTGAAACCCAGAGCCATTGACGCTTTCCGGTAACATCAGCCACAAACCGAAGATAGCCGAAATAAAGCCAATCAATAACATTCCCCCCATCAAGCCAAAGCTGATTAATGGGTGGATATGTTTTGGCGAAACCTGATCGGTACGGATATTGTGCATCCCAAACCAGGTAAAAAAGGCCAGTGGAATCAGAAATACCAGCCAGATAAAACCGGCATTTTGAATATAGGTTGGCGTTCCAGCAGGAATTTTACCGAGCAAGGTACCGGATGAGGCCTGTAGAATCAGGGGTTCTCCACCTAATGCACCGAAAATCCCTGCTGTCATGACCAAGGGAATCAAAATTTGCATGGTGGTTACACCAAAATTCCCTAAACCGGCATTCAAGCCAAGCGCCAACCCCTGAACTTTTTTAGGAAAAAAGAAGCTGATATTTGACATGGATGAGGCAAAGTTACCGCCACCGATACCCGATAACAAAGCCAGTACCTGATAAATCCAAAACGGTGTATCTTTATCCTGCAAGGCGATGCCTGTTCCCAATGCCGGCAGAATCAACAGCGTCGTGGTAAAAAAAATGGTATTGCGCCCCCCACAAAGGCGGATAAAGAAACTGCTGGGTATTCGAAGCGTTGCTCCCGTCAGCCCGGCAATTGCCATTAAGGTAAAGAGCTGTGGTTTTTCGTAAGGAAAGCCGAGATTGAGCATTTGTACGGTGATAATGCCCCAGTACAGCCAGATTGCAAATCCGCACAACAAACTCGGAATCGATATCCATAAGTTACGATTTGCAACAAATTTTCCTTCCGCTTCCCAAAAGTCCTCATCTTCAACATCCCATTTATGTAATTCGGTCATTTTTTATCTCACTAGTTTCCATTACAGTGTGTTTTCATAGGTAAAATCAACTTTACCCAAAACGTTTGATTATTTGTTGTTTGTATGAAAAATATAGCTTTCAGGTTTATGAAGTATCAGTGGGCGACTGTTCTCCGTTTCATGTTAAATAATTACCCTATATAATAGGCCTAATCAAACCAAACCTCATCAAATTCTGGAGATAAATCATTGTAAATACAGACTATTTAACTAGGTATTTAATGATAAGAGATTGCTTTTTCTGAATAAAGTTATTGAGTTCTTATCGTTCCGTAGCCATTTAATTATTGTCCACCCTGCAGCCATTAACCTTATATTCACTCTGATATGAACCGCAAAGTTTTCAAAACAACCTTACCCGACCTCCCCTTATCTGAAAAATTACTTTATACCGGCTATCTATTAACCATTGGCCTTGGACTACTGATGGCGGGCGCACAAATCATGCTCACCCATGGCATGGCTGATGGCAAATTTGGCTTATCCGTCGATGATATTGTGTACAGCTATCATGGCAACCGGAAAGGAACCACTCTGGAAGCGAAATTAAATGGCTCAATGAAAAATAACGCTCCCGCAGCTGTTCGTTTAGAAATCATTAAATGGGCCAGAAAAGGTGCGCCGGAGAGTGAATGGAACAGCAAAATCAAACCCTATTTTCAGCGGTATTGCATCATGTGTCATAACGCTCAATCGCCATTACCGGATTTCACCAAGCTTAAAAATATTCAAAAAAAGGCCCAGCCAGACAAAGGTGTTTCATTTACGGCATTAACCCGTGTCTCACATATTCATTTATTTGGAATTTCATTCATTTTTATGTTGATGGGGTTAATTTTTGTCAGGGCTGTCGGGATCCCCGAAATCATTAAAGGATTATTGTTAATTACCCCATTCGCCTTTCTTATTGTAGATGTCATCTCCTGGTGGTTGACTAAAATCTGGCCTGGTTTTGCTTGGATCACGATTATTGGGGGGGTTGGCTATAGTTTAGCTTCAACCTTTATGCTATTTACCAGCCTTTATCAAATGTGGTTTTTAAAGTCTGATTCAGAACACTAACTTACCGAGTCATCATGAATACTCAATATTGCTATGCCTTTGATGAAGGCGATGGAAAAAACAAGGCCCTGCTGGGTGGAAAAGGTGCTAACTTGTGTAAAATGACGCAACTGGGCTTGAATGTACCGCCTGGCTTTGTGATTACGACCGAATGCTGCCGCCACTACCTGGAGCAGGATGCGCTGCCTGAGGGCTTGATGAATGAAGTGCGCGCTTATATCCTGCGCATTGAACAACAAACCGGTAAACAATTTGGTGGATTAACCGACCCATTACTCGTCTCTGTCCGTTCAGGCGCGGCGATTTCCATGCCGGGCATGATGGATACAATTCTCAACCTGGGGCTTAACAAGCAAACCCTGAACGGTCTGATTGAACTGACCAATGACCCGCGTTTTGCCTACGATGCCTATCGCCGTTTTATCCAGCTATTTGGCAAAGTTGTGCTGGGTATTGACGATGAAAAATTTGATATCCCTTTCGAGGCCGTGAAACGTAAAGCCGGCATTAATCTGGATGTTGCGCTGTCGGCCGATCATCTATATGACATCAGCGAGTTGTTTTTGCAGGTGATTCTTGATGAAACCGGAAAACCTTTTCCGGAAGATGTCTACGAACAACTTCAGTTATCGATACAGGCTGTTTTTAAATCCTGGATAGGCAAACGCGCTGTTGATTATCGTCATCAATTTCATATCACGCCCGCTATGGCAAATGGCACCGCCGTCAATATTGTAACTATGGTGTTTGGCAATATGGGTAATGACTGCGCAACCGGCGTAGGATTCACACGTAACCCGGCAACGGGAGAAAATGAATTATATGGTGAATATCTGGTTAATGCGCAAGGCGAAGATGTTGTCGCCGGCATTCGCACACCCAAACCGGTACAGGAAATGGCCGAAGAAATGCCGGAAATGTATCGCCAATTGCAGGAATTACGTCATACACTGGAAAGTCATTACAAAGAAGTTCAAGATTTTGAGTATACGATCGAGCGCGATGTGCTTTATTGCCTGCAAACCCGTAATGGCAAAATGAATGCGGCAGCCATGGTCAAATCCTCGGTCGATATGGTCAATGAAGGTTTGATCACTAAAGAGCAAGCGCTGCTTCGAATAGACCCTGAATTACTCGAACAATTACTACATCCGCAACTCGCGCCCGACCACGCTGTACCCCCTCTAGCCCAGGGGCTTCCCGCCTCCCCGGGCGCAGCCAGTGGGAAATGTGTTTTTGATGCTGAAACGGCCGTTCGCTTAAATCAGGCCGGTGAAAACATCATCCTGGTCAGAGAAGAGACTAAGCCCGAAGATATTCATGGCTTTTTTGCTTCACGAGGTATTTTAACCAGTCGTGGGGGCAAGACCTCACATGCCGCCGTCGTCGCCAGAGGCATGGGCAAAGCCTGTGTCGCCGGCGCCGAAGCGGTTAAGGTGGATGTCAAAGCACGGCAAGCTATTGTCGGTGATGTTCATATTCGTGAAGGCGATATCATCACGATCGACGGCAGCTCCGGCAATATTTATCTCGGCGCTATTGCAACCATTGACCCTGCCTTTTCAAATGACTTGCGCACCCTGCTGAGCTGGGCCGATGATATTGCAGAAATCGAAGTCCATGCCAACGCCGATACGCCTGAAGGTGCGCATCTGGCCGCTGAATATGGAGCAAAAGGTATCGGCTTGTGTCGAACCGAACGCATGTTTAATGCTAAAGAGCGTTTACCGCTGGTGGTCGATATGATTATCGCGGACTCCATGGAACAACGCGAACTCGCGCTGGCTAAACTATTTCCGATTCAGCGTGATGACTTCAAGCAATTATTTGAAGCCATGTCGCCACACCCGGTCACTGTTCGCCTGCTTGATCCGCCCATGCATGAATTTCTGCCCAATGAGCAACAATTATTGGCAGAAATTGATGCACTCAAGCGCTACGCAACAATACTCAAAGGCCAGAAAGTCACGCTCGAAACACTGGCTTACGACGCTGAATTGCCTACGCCATTCAATCAAATTACTGAAGACGTCATCAATGAAGCGATCGATAAAAAAGAGCGGATGCTGAAAAAAGTACGGGAGCTGATTGAAGTCAACCCCATGCTTGGGCATCGCGGGGTTCGGCTAGGCATGAGTTTCCCGGAAATATATAAAATGCAGATCCATTCAATTCTTGATGCGGCCGCCTTGTGTCAGAAACAACGCATACCGATAGAACCTGAAATCATGGTGCCGCAGGTTATTACCTCACAAGAATTAAAAAAGGTTACGGAAATCGTTGAACAGGTAAAACAAGAAGTCGAAGATCACTATCATATTGAAGTGAATTTTAAATTCGGCTCCATGATTGAAACCGTGCGTGCCTGTACCCGTTCCGAGGATTTAGCGCAATATTGTCAGTTTTTTTCGTTTGGCACTAATGACTTGACGCAAGCCACATTTTCATTTTCACGCGAAGATGCGGAAAACAAGTTTTTACCCCTTTATAATGAACAGGGCATACTACAGGACAACCCCTTCGAAATTCTGGATGTCAAAGGCGTCGGCCAGCTTATGAAAATAGCAACAGAATTCGCACGCCAGACCCGGCCAGATATTCGAATCGGAATTTGTGGCGAGCAAGGCGGACACCCCGAATCCATTCGCTTCTGTCACCACATCAAACTGGATTATGTTTCCTGCTCAGCCCCCAGAATTCCAGTCGCCCGTTTAGCGGCCGCACATGCAAAATTGCTGGAAAACGATTACACGGTATAACTAAACTGTAAGATGGGTGGAGCGATAGCGAAACCCATCAAAAATCCGCGCAGAATATAACCAGATACTATGCTATAGCGGAATTTTGCAGCTGATAGCGAGCTATTGACGCAATCTCGTCATCCTCATCATGAATGAAATGCGCTAAATCATACCCACGCTTCACCACAACAAAACGCACAAAGTCGGACGGATCCTCTTTTAATTTATCCAGCAAATGCTCTTGGCAATACATCGCAACCGTCGCCCGCACTTTCCAGTTGTCATCATGCACTAAATGCTCATGTCCGACTTTTTTACGCGCAACGGCGCAACGCACTAAAGGCGATGCATCAAAAACCAACTCGGATAAGGCGAAACAAAGGTCTACCGATTCCAGCCGGATATATTCTTCTTTTTCCTTGATAATATCTTGCTCGGTATAAGATTTACCATTGATCATCACAGCCACAGACCAACTCCAAAACAATTCATATCAGGCTTTAAAAATATCATATAACGCATTATTTTTTGGGACTAAATCATAAAACCATTAGCTGTTTCTCATTTTTTCTTTACATATAGTCTCTACACATGGGTTTATCATTACTTCAGCAGTTAGTAATGTGGCGGCGGAGGCTCCGCTTCTGCACTTAATAACGGCGATTTTGGCAGCGATTCAATCTTGCTGTTTAATAATTTGCACGTTTCCTCTAACTTGCCAATTTGCAATTGTTGTTTAGCGACGATGTTGTTGAGTGTGTCTATCAATTCTTCCTGATAGGCTAATTTGATTTCAAGTTCTGTTATACGGTTTTCTGTCATTTTATTTATTGCGAATTATCTTATAACCCAGGTCTTCAATTTTTTTAATCAAATCCGTCTCACTGACAGAGCCATAGACCACCACTTCCTTGGTTTCGAGCTCCGCACAGGCATCTTGCACCCCTGGCATTTTTTTTAAGGCGACTTTTATCAATGCGGCACAGGCGGAGCAACTCATCCCATCGACCAGCAAACAAAGCTCCGAAATGGTTTCAGATTGAATTTCAGTTGGGATAGTATCCGATTCAATACGCTGTCGCTGTTTTAAATTCCCTAAAATCGTATCGACAATCTTGAGTAAATCCGATTTAGACAGCAAACCGGCATCGAAATCAATCACCGCCCGACCGCGTTCCTGATCAATCTCTATCGACTTGATTTCATGCCTTTTTTTCAACAGAATCTGAAAAAAATAAGCCTGATTCATCGCCCCCTTCAGAACCGGTGAACATATTTCAATACGCCGATCCCAGGCTTGCTCCAGACTGAAGTTCTGAAATTCAGAATTTTTATTATCCATGTTTTATCTTTTATTCGTTAGCTTGCCGCGTTGATCTTGTGTTGAATAGACAATCAAAGCTTGTACAAAATTTAACAGCTCTTCTGAAAAAATATCATTATGACCATCCATAATGTCAGAACTGACGCGAATATTCAGATAAGGATTATACTGTGATGTACGCCCTAAGTGCGTTAATCGCAGATTCCCCATCACCCGACTTTGCCCTTCTTCTGGACGATGCCATTCAATTACATTGTCTTTGGTCAATGTAAGCATCGTCTTATCCAATGTCAATTCATGGGTTGTTAATGGTACAAAATGACCCACAGCCGTTCTATCGGCTTCGGCCTCGTATAAAATCAACTTACGCTGCCCCTGACAGGCTTCACGGGTTAACGTATCATGCGTTTCCCAAAAAGTAGCAACCGCTTGGCCTGCCCAAAAAGCATATTTGGTGGCGTAATCAGTTTCTGAAGTCAAAATAGCCAGACGGGGTGTCCGGCTATTGAGATAACTACAACGTGATTGCGCTAAATCATACAGTGGCGCGAATTGTAAGGCTTCAAAAGCCGGATTTAGCAACACCACTAAATCTCCAAAACCCTGAACTTGTCCGGAATAATTCTTACCCGGATGGCTGTCAATGAAGCGATTGGCCAGAATTTGCGAGAGTGCATTATAAACAACCGCTCCGCCAAAGCTATGGCCAATAACAACAAACCGACTTTTTTCCGCTGTCGATTGCGCTTCTTTGACATGCACCACTTGTTCGAGTTTGAGTAACAACTCCGTAACACCTAAATAACCCACATCCTGGGCTGTGTTTTTTCTATCCCAGAATGTCAGGTATTTTATACCAGGAAATTCAATAGATTCACCCCGCCAGCCCACGTATACACCAAAAACCTGACGAGGTTTATGTTGCCAATTACGGCTTTGGCGAGATTCAATGGCACTCAATTTTTGCAGGATGCCTTTAAAGCTTTCGATATTGGAATCACCGGGTTTAGCATTATGATGCCAACCGTGTACAAAAACGTTAATCAACACATCATGGGTTGAGGATACTTTATACAGTTGGTCTAAAACAGCTTGCAATTGCGCCCTGTCCCGCAATTGTCCCTGATCGTCGATTTCCACAAACCCTAGCCAGTACTCGGAAGGCGCCTTGCCAATTTTTTGCACAGCATGAGATGCGCAATTTCCTGAAAGCGCAACAGAACAAGGGGAATAATTGGCACGGTAGATCTGATCAGATGCACATCCTGTCAATAGTAAAAAACCCATAACTAACGTGAACAACAGCTTCTGTTTCATGTCGCATCTCCCCAAGAATATTATCTCAGCCACCAGGCGATCGCCGAATATCTTTACAATGTACTGGTTATTGCTTCATCATAACAGCGTTTTGTTATTGCTATAAATCACAATGTCTGAATTTTTATTTTCCCTGCGCGGTGTCCCTGAAGATGAAGCCGAACAAGTTCGCGCGCTATTGACTGAGCATAAGATTGATTTTTATGAAACGGATGCAGGAAACTGGGGTATTTCCATGCCTGCGTTATGGGTTCGGGACACGGCCAGTTTCCAACAAGCCCGCGAGTTATTGGTTCATTATCAACAACAGCGTTTTATAGAACAGCGCACTCTGTACAATCAACAAAAACAACACGGCCGTCAACGCACCCTGTGGCAGATTTTTTGGGAGCGCCCGGTAACATTTGTGCTGTCGCTGAGTCTTATTGGCCTTATTATTTATCTATCTATTCGTTTACTACAGGATTTTGGCTTATGAAACCCGCTTATCGTGACCTCTTCGCCCTGCTCGTTTACTGCGGCTTTATTTTTTATTTATCCTCACGCAGTACATTACCCATACCGATGCTGTTTCCACATCAGGATAAAGCCATGCATACCGGTGCTTATTTTGTCATGGGTATTCTGACATGGCGCTGGCTATGTCACCTGACGACATCAGGACTGCTGAAAAGCTGTGGCACACTATTATTTTGCAGCGTCTATGGCATAAGCGATGAATGGCATCAGTCTTTCGTACCGGGACGGGATGCCGATGCGTTCGATTGGGCGGCCGATACCTTTGGCGGACTGTTGGCCGCGTATGTCTGTTTTTATCTTGAGCGTTGGTCGCGCTTTAAAAGACGCCCGATTTAACTGATTTTTTCGGCATAGTGCAGCATAAGCTGCACATTTCGATTGCCGCGAAACTCATTGATGTCGAGTTTGTAAACCGCCTTAATCTGCCGTATACCCAGCCAGCTTTCCGGCTTTTCCACAAAAAAGGCAATCGCGTCCAGTAGCAGTTCTTCGCCTGTCAGCTTCAATACAAATTTGAGATGTTGCTGCCCGACGATACGGCATTGAATAACCTCAAACTGACCATGAAAAACCGGCTCTGGAAAGCCTTGCCCCCAAGTGGCGGCTTGTTGTAATTGTTCGGCAAACGACAAGGTTAAATGATCCTGTTTTAATTCGCCGTCCGAGTAAATTTTCTGCTCCAGATCGATATCCGCCAGTTTTTCCGTCACGATTTCATCAAACGCCAGTGCAAAGGGAGGATAATCATGCATTTCAAGCGTCAAGCCGGCTGCCATGGCATGGCCACCAAATCGCTTTAGTATATCCGGATGACGGGTTGCGACTTCACACAAGACATCACGGATATGAAGGCCGTCGATGGAACGCGCCGAACCTTTAATCTGGCCATTATCGGCGGGTGCAAAGGCAATAACCGGACGATGCAAACGATCTTTAATACGTGAAGCCAGTATGCCAATCACCCCCTGATGCCAATCCGGGTTAAACAGACACACGCCAGCCGTTAAATGCTTTTCATCAAACACCTTCATTTCTTCCAATAACTGCATGGCTTTATGCTTCATTTGCGCTTCAATTTCCTTGCGCTCCTGATTCAGGGTATCCAGTTGCCGGGCGGCCTCTAATGCAATGTCGGCATTATCGGTTAGAAAACACTGAATACCCAGGGACATATCATCCATACGGCCGGCTGCATTCAGCCTTGGGCCGATGGCAAAGCCCAGATCTGAGGCCTGCATCCGGTCACGTTGTCGGCCCGCAATTTCGATAATCGCCTTAATTCCGGCATGACACTGCCCGGATCGAATCCGCAGCAAGCCTTGATGCACCAGAATACGATTAACCTCATCCAAAACCACAACATCGGCCACCGTTCCCAGTGCCACAAAATCCAACAGCTGCGCTAAATTAGGCTCGGTCAGATTATGATGCTTGAACCAATCCTGTTCACGTAAATAGCGCCGCAAAGCCATCAACACATAAAAAATAACGCCAACACCGGCAATATGGCGGCTGGGGAAGCGATCGTCGGGTAAATTGGGATTCACGATAGCCGCAGCCTCAGGCAATGTTTCTCCAGGTAAATGATGATCGGTGACCAACACTTGAATACCCGCCGCATTCGCCGCCGCTACGCCCTCTATACTGGCAATGCCATTGTCGACCGTAATAATCACGTCGGCCTGTTGCTGCTTGACCAATTCGACGATTTCAGGGGTCAAACCATAACCGTATTCAAACCGATTAGGCACAATAAACGACACATTGTTAGCGCCGAGTAATTGCAACCCCCGCATGGCCACCGCACAACTGGTCGCACCATCGGCATCAAAATCGGCGACGATACAGATTTTCAATTGTTGCTCCAAGGCCTGATGCAACAGTTTAACCATGGTCTTCATACCAGACAACAACTCTGGTGCCGGTAAACGCGCCAGAGAACGATCCAGTTGCGCGGGCTTGTCGACTCCCCGGCTCACAAAAATGCGCGCCAACACCGGATCCATATCGGATTGTTGCAAGCTGGAGGGTTGAATGGGACGTGGAAGGATGTTTTTTTTAACGCCTTGCAGAAACATGGCTCTCCAGAAAAATAAACAGGATGGTTAGTGATGGCTCAAAGATAAGCGTTTAACGATCTACCGGCATCTTCTCGCGCAGTTTTAAAAAGCGTTGATAGCGCTGCGTTGAAATTTCGCCGCCTTCGACGGCGTGCTTGATGGCGCAGCCCTTGTCTTGCAGATGACGACAATTATGAAAACGACAGCATTTGATCAGCGGTTGAAATTCACGAAATCCCCAGGCCAGTTCGGACTCTCTCAAGCCGGCCAGGCCGAAAATCGCCACGCCGGGACTGTCGATCAAATCCCCACCTTCGGGCAGATGATATAAAGTTGCCGCCGTCGTAGTGTGGCGGCCATGTTTTGTAGTGGCGGAAATTGAATTTATTTTAAGAGTCTTGTCGGGAATCAATCGGTTGGTCAATGATGACTTACCGACACCGGACTGACCTGCGAACAGGCTGACATGCCCTTTCAAATCCCGCTTCAAATCATCCAACCCGATATTTTTTGCCGCACTGACGTTATACAAGGGGTAATCCAGAGCCTGATAGACCGCGAGCGCCGCTTGCACTGTTTCTGTGCTGGGCAAATCGGTCTTGTTCAGCAACAGACGGGCCTGGATGTTGCGGTTTTCACAAATGGCCAAATATTGATCAATCAACAAGAAGTCACAGCGCGGCTCGGCTGCAAAGACAACATAAATATGATCAATATTGGCGGCAACCGGCCGTATCTTGTTGTTTCGGGCCGGACGGATCAACACCGACCGGCGCGGGCAAATCGCATCAATCCGCCCCTGCCCTGCGGCGATCGGCTCAAACTGCACCCGGTCACCGACGGCCACTGTTTCCAGTTTTCGACGCGGCTGGCATAACAGGATTTCACCGCTGGCCGCTTCAACCGCAATGCCTTTGCCCAGGTGCGAAATAACCAGGCCTTGTTGTTTTTCTGCCATTAACCGTGTTGCATTTTTTCTTCAATATGGGCGATACGAATGGCGGCCGGCGGATGACTGTAATGAAATGCAGAATACAGTGGATCGGGCGTCAGGGTGCTGGCATTTTCCTCATACAGCTTGACCAGGCCGCTGATCATTTTATCGCCACGTGCATTTTCAACGGCAAAATCGTCGGCTTCAAATTCAAATTTACGTTGAAACCAGGCGCTGATCGGTTGGATAAACGGGGTGAACACCGGCGTCACCAGCATGAACAAAACCAGCGCCACAGCATTCGATTTAACATCAGTCACACCGAGACCGGTAAAAAACCAGTCCTGTTGAATCAGCCAGCCCAGAATCGCGAAGCTGATCAGCGTCATGACAGATGAAGAAATCAACATCTTAATCACATGCTTGCGTTTAAAATGGCCTAATTCATGCGCCAGCACAGCTTCCAGTTCTTCTTCCTCCAGCGAATTGATCAAGGTATCGAAAAACACAATACGCTTGTTATTGCCAAGCCCGGTAAAATAGGCATTACCATGACCCGACCGGCGTGAACCATCCATGATGAAGATACCATTACTGCTAAAGCCACAACGTTCCAGCAAGGCCTGAATCCTGCGCTTAAGCGAGCCGTCTTCCATGGGCGTGAATTTATTGAACAACGGCGCAATCACGGTTGGAAACAACCAGCTCATCAATAAGGAAAAACTGATTAAAATAGCCCAGGCATACAGCCACCAGAGGTCGCCGATACTGTCCATAACCCATAGAATCAAAGCCAATATGGGCATACCGATACCCAGCACCAGAGCAATGGAGATGAGCTGGTCCTTAATGAATTGCTGCGGCGTATTTTTATTAAATCCGTATTTTTCTTCAATCACAAAGGTTTGATACCAACTGGTGGGTAATTCCACTAACGTCATAATCAAAAACAGGCTGGCAACGGAAGAAAGATCGGCCATCATCGGCGACAGCCCCTGACCATGCCAGAAACTGAAAACCGCATTGATGCCACCGCCCAAGGTTAACACCAGCAACATCAGCACACTGATGATATGGTCAATCATCCCCAGCTTTCCTTTTTCGACCGTATAATCGGCCGCTTTTTGATGTGCTTGTAGCGAAACCCGATGTTTAAATGCTTCAGGAACCTGGTCACGATGCGCCAAAACATAGTTTTTCTGGCGCCAATCCAACCAGAATTGAATCGCGGTTGAAATCGCCAAAGCAATCAGAAAAATAAGGCTAAATGTCTGCATAATGTCTAAATAAAAATGGAAATGGCTATACAGATTATCCAATGCTACAATTTACCGCAACTTTTTAACTGTTACGGATAAATATGTCTGCCGATTCTGAAAATCTCATCTGGATTGACCTGGAAATGACTGGCCTTGATCCAGACAAGGATCAAATCATTGAAATTGCCACGATCGTCACCGATAAAAACCTGAATATCCTGGCCGAAGGGCCGGTTCTGGCAGTTCATCAATCGGATGAAACTTTAGCGGCGATGGATGACTGGAATCAAAAACATCATGGCCAATCCGGCCTGATTGATCGCATTAAAGCCTCCAGCATTGATGAGGCCGAAGCCGAACAACAAACACTGGAATTTTTGAAACAATGGGTGCCAGCCAATAAATCACCGATGTGCGGTAACAGTATTTGCCAGGACAGGCGTTTTTTGTATCGCAGCATGCCCGCTTTGGAGCAATACTTCCATTATCGTAACCTGGATGTATCCACCTTGAAGGAGCTGGCATCGCGCTGGGCACCAGACCTCAAGAAAGGCTTCAAGAAGAAATCGGCGCATAAGGCGCTCGATGACATCCAGGAGTCGATTGATGAAATGAAATATTACCGTGAACATTTCATAAAATACTGACAATGAATCATTTATTAGCCGTTGCAATGGGTGGCGCATTAGGTGCCGTACTGCGTTTTATGGTTTCCAATGGTGTTTATCATTGGCTGGGACGCAGTTTCCCCTTTGGCACCCTGGCCGTCAATATTCTAGGCTCATTTCTAATTGGTTTAATGACAGAAGCCTTGATTGTACAGCGTGTTGCCATTTCCGCTGAATATCGTGCGGCAATTCTGGTGGGTGTGTTCGGCTCTTTTACCACCTTTTCCACCTTTTCTCTGGAAACCGTCTTTTTGCTGGAACAAGGCAGTTTTGCCAAAGCCGGGTACAATATCCTCCTCAGCGTTGGCATCTGCCTGCTGGCGGTCTGGATCGGTTTGTTGCTCGGCCGTACGCTGTTCAATTATTCTGGCGGCATCATTCAATGGAATGGCGGCATCGTGCCTTATGCGTTGATGATCGTCAATGCAGTAGGCGCATTTCTGCTCGGTGTTATCAGTGCGTTGTTACTATCCAAGGTCACGATGTCTTTGGAACATCGCGCGGCCATCATTGTCGTGATGGCGGGATTATACCTGACCTTTTCCAGCCTCTATGTGCTGCTGTATCTGATTGAAAGCGGCCATAGCTTCGACACGCATTTAAGCGTTATACTCACCGTCTTCCTATCTAATCTGCTGATTTCAGGCACCCTGTTATGGTTAGGGATGCTCACTGGAAAACAACTATGAAAAAAACAGTCTCCTGCGCGCGAATTTTTACCCTGGAAGGACATGATCACCTGGATCAAATCCTGCAAATCCTGCATGACGAAGAAAACATTACAGGCGTAACCATCAGCCGGGGCATTGCAGGCTATGGCGACAGCGACTCACGCGAGGTGCATAGCGCCAACCTGCTGACCTTATCACTGGAATTACCGCTGATTGTCGATTTTTATGATGAATCCGAAAAGGTTTTGCATGCTATTGAGGTATTACAACAGCGACTGAATCTCGATCATATTGTCAGCTGGCCGGCTGCATTACATTCTCGCTAGTGCAGCACCAATTTTACTGTGATGGATAGTTTATGGGCTATTGAAATGTATTATAAATTTATTGTAACTACTCAGCGTAAATTCTTCTGTGGGCATAGGCTGTTGATTTATCAGG
>CAJXMF010000018.1 GCA_913056195.1 uncultured Methylococcaceae bacterium
CAAGCAACAAATTTAGCTAGTAATAGCTAGGTTTGCGTAGGTATTGCGGAACGGTTAACCAACATTATGACTAATAAAGACTTGCAAAAACAGGTGCCTTATCTTTCAAGTCTGGGTTCCGACATTCCCGCAGGGCTTGTTGTTTTCCTCGTTGCGCTACCTTTATGCCTGGGCATTGCTTTGGCCTCCGGCGCACCTTTATTTTCCGGCCTGATTGCCGGCATAATCGGCGGCACCATCGTCGCCGTTGCCAGCGGCTCTCATGTGGGTGTCAGCGGACCGGCAGCCGGCTTGACCATGATTGTATTCAGCGCGATTCATGAACTGGGCTTCGAAAGCTTTTTATTAGCGGTTGTTTTAGCCGGCTGCATTCAATTTATCATGGGCCATTTGAAAGCCGGAATTATTGGCCATTATTTCTCCTCTGCTGTGATCAGCGGTATGCTCGCGGGTATTGGCATCATCATTTTTCTAAAACAAATTCCGCATGCGCTAGGTTATGATGCCGATTATGAAGGTGATTTATCTTTTTTTCAAAATGATGATTTCACCACGCTGTCCGAACTCAGGCATATGATTGATTTTTTATCGCCGGGCGCGATCAGTATCTGCCTGTTAAGTTTGTTTATTCTTCTGTTATGGGAGAGTAAACCATTTAAACGTTTTGCCATCCCACGTCGGCTCCATGGCGGCATTATTGCTGTTCTCGCGTCAATTCTTCTCAACGAAGGCTTTAAGATATGGCGGCCTGACTGGGCCTTATCATCACAACATTTGGTCAATATTCCGGCTATCTCCAGCCCTGCCGAACTGAAAACACTGCTCGTTTTCCCCGATTTCAGTCAACTCAATAATTTCGTTATTTACAAGACAGCCTTTATCCTGGCGCTGGTTGCCAGTATCGAGACCTTACTTAGTGCTGAAGCCATCGACAAGCTTGACCCGTATAAGCGTGTGACGCCCAATAATCGAGAACTAAAAGCGCAAGGGATCGGCAACATCTGCTCTGGTTTACTCGGCGGTTTACCGGTTACGCAAGTCATTATCCGCAGCTCAACCAATGTCCAGGCCGGGGCTAAAACCAAAATCGCGGCGATAACGCATGGGGTTATCTTGTTGCTGAGTACGTTATTTATTCCAGTTCTACTCAATAAAATCCCCCTCGCCTCACTCGCTGCAATTTTATTAGTGGTAGGCTATAAACTGGCGACACCGAATTTATTTTTGAAAATTTATAATGTCGGTTCCTATCATTTCATCCCCTTTATCGCTACGGTGTCAGGCCTTCTGATCACTAACCTGCTGATGGGGGTTGCCATTGGCCTGGCTTTTGCTGTTTTCTTCATTTTGCTGGAAAATCAAAAAGTTGGATTTTATTTACATGAACATCATAAGGCGAATAAAACAATCATCACCCTCTCTGAAAATGTATCCTTTTTAAATAAAGCTAATCTATTACATCACTTGGACAGGCTGCCAAACCGCTCAACCGTTGTCATCGATGCCACCTATGCCAAATATATCGATTACGATATTTATGAGATCATTCAAAATTTCAAAGCCGAAGCCAAACGGAAAAATATTAAACTGATTATTCAGAACCTGCGTGGCTATGGCATATTGCCGCCCATAGAACCGGCCAGGCCCGTAACCAAAGAATTGCAGGCGTCATTAACGCCAGATCAGGTACTTAACATTCTGAAGCAAGGCAACGAACGCTTTGTCAACAATCTGAAAACGCATGACAATTTACTCCAGCGCATCAATGAAACCGTCTCCGGCCAATATCCCCTGGCCATTATTTTAAGCTGCATCGATTCACGCACCACGGCCGAATTGATTTTTGACCAAAGCCTCGGCGATATTTTCAGTGTTCGTATTGCCGGTAATATCGTCAATGATGACATTTTGGGGAGTATGGAATTTGCCTGCAAACTTGCAGGCGCCAAGCTCATTGTTGTGTTGGGACACACCCATTGTGGTGCCATAAAAGGTGCCTGTTCGGGTGCTGAACTGGATCATTTAACAGGCTTATTACAGAAGATAAAACCAGCCATCGCGGAAATCGAATTTGAATATCGTCAAGCGGTCACATTGAATAACATGCCCTTGGTGGAAAAGGTTTCCAACCGCAATGTCGAACTTATGGTGAAACAAATTCGCACCCAAAGCCCATCGCTCAATCAAATGAAAGAAAACGGCGAAATTGATATTGTAGGTGGCGTTTACAACATTGAAACAGGCCGGGTGCATTTTCAGGTCTAAGGACTGAGGATTTTTAACGATAACGCATAATTGAGACAAGAACCGTACGGCTCTTGAGTAGTTTCCCGGCTAACAAATTATCGATCACTTCACGCATCAAACACTTGGCTTGCTGCAATTGCAGACGATCCAAGGTTTCTCGCCGGGACAAAGCCAGCAGGGTCGTACCGCTCACCTGCCCATTTGTATCGGTGACAAAACCTGCGCCTTCAACAAAACGATAGCGCCTATCGGCTTGTATCAAGGCGCCCTGTATGTCCTGATCCAGTGAAACACCGTACCCGACACAGCTTAGCAAATCCAGCTCAAAATAACGCAGCACCGATTCCACATTTTCAACGGATTGTAAATCGGCAAGACAGCGCTGATAAAGCTTGAAAACATCGGGATTCGCATCATAGGGATGCAAAAAACAATGCACCAGTTCATTGACATAGAACCCGCAATATAGCGCCATGCCTGACAATGAGAAGTCAGTCGTAATTTCGACCTGAAGCAAAGGCTTTAGCGTTGACTGTCCGCGCCAGGACAACTCAAGCTCGGCGAAAGGTTGTAAAATGGCGGCCACAGTTGTTTTTTTATGCCGGATGCCTTTAGCGACCAGCGACACAACGCCTTCGCTTTCGGTCAGCACATCCACGATCAGGCTGGTTTCGCGGTAGTTTTTGCTTTGTAACACAAATGCGGGCTGCCGCCATACAGTCGTCCGACTCACGGTCAGGTATCGCTAAACCCTAAGCTCTGCAAAGAGCGTTCGTTATTTGACCAGCCTTTTTTGACCTTGACCCAAAGCTGTAAAAAAACCTTCTGTCCTAATAATAGTTCAATATCGCGGCGCGCATCCATGCCCACTTTTTTAAGCATTTCACCTTGCGTACCAATAACAATACTTTTCTGACTGCTGCGTTCCACCCAAATAACGGCATAAATTTTAGTGATATTCGGCAATTCCTCAAAGCGCTCAATTTCAACTGTCAGCGCATAAGGTAATTCATCGCCCAAGCGCCGGGTCAATTTCTCTCGAATGATTTCTGCCGTCAAAAATCGTTCGGGACGATCGGTAATCTGGTCTTCCGGGTAAATCAGCCCGCCTTCGGGTAATACCTTATAAATGGACTGCTGCAGAGCATCAAGATTGGTTTTCTTCAGGGCGGAAATTGGTACAATTTCGGCAAAAGGGTAGCGTTCTTGTGCCTCGGCCAGAAAAGCCAGCATGACGTCTCTGTCTTCAACCCTGTCGATCTTGTTGATCACCAGAATAACCGGAAGATTGGCGCGTTCAAGCTTTTTGAAGATAATATCGTCATAAGGCTGAAACGTCAGCCCATCGATCAGCCAAACCACGACATCGACACCCAGTAAGGTGGTGTCGGCGGTTTTATTCAAATACCGATTCAGCGCCTTTTTTTCGTCCCGGTGCATTCCCGGAGTATCCATAAATACAATCTGGCCGTGTTCAGTGGTATGAATACCCAGAATTCGATGCCGCGTTGTCTGTGGTTTGCGCGAAGTAATACTGATTTTTTGACCGACAATATGATTCATCAGCGTGGATTTACCCACATTCGGTCGTCCAACCAAGGCGACATAGCCACTTTTCACGATACCTTTCCTTCCAGTTTGTGTAACATTTTTTCGGCGGCGGCCTGCTCAGCTTTTTTGCGTGAAGCGCCACTCGCCTGCGTGGCTTCATGGTGGATGGAAACCACGCATTTAACCGTAAAGGTCTGCTGATGCGCCGCGCCAGCCTGATTGACCAATTCATACACTGGCAGACTTTTCTGTCGAGCCTGCATCATTTCCTGAAGCCGGGTTTTGGGGTCTTTATTCCAATTGCCGACATCCAATGCCGCCAGCTTGTCTTTAAATAATTCCAGGATGAATTGTTGGCATGCGGCAACACCCTGGTCAAGCACAATCGCGCCCATAATAGCTTCCATCGCATCGGACAATATCGAGTCCCGTCGAAACCCACCACTTTTCAATTCGCCGGCTCCCAAGAGCAGATAATCGCCAATATGGTGCTGCCGAGCCAACTCAGCCAACGATGTCTGATTCACCAGACTCGCCCGCAAGCGACTTAAAACACCTTCTTCAGCAGTTGGAAACTGTTCAAACAAGGCTTGCGCAATCACAAAACCCAATATCGAATCTCCCAGAAATTCCAGGCGTTCGTTGTTTTTTGCCCCCATGCTGCGATGAGTCAGCGCCATTTTGAACAATTCAGGCTGCTTAAACTGTAAGCCCAGTTTTTTCGCCAGTTGTTCAGGTTTTCTAATCATTCGTCACCTTTTTCAAAAGAATCATCAAAATCGACCAAAACACTTAAATTTCCGACAATCGGTTTTACCACTTCATAGGCAATTCTGACTTTGACATAACCTGGTCGCTTGATAATTTCAACATCATCCAGCGTGACATCTTCAACATAATTTAAATTAAACCGCTTCGCCAGTGTCGATTGAATCTCTTGACGACTCATTGTGGTGACCTCAGGCATTTCTTTCACGGCCTCAAGTGCATTAGACACGTTGTGATGATCCATATAAATAGGGGCAATTTTCAGCACCAACAAGACTACTGAACCCAGAATAACCAGAATAAAAACAATCGAAATCAGCGTGAGTCCTTTTTGTTTTTGCATTGCATTGTTCATAACAAGACCTTTTTCAGAGTCAATCAGGAATATAATCACAAGGAGTAACTACTCAGCGTAAATTCTTCTGTGGGCATAGGCTGTTGATTTATCAGGCTTCTGCAACAGGACGTTGCAGCAGAGTTTACAGGGACGTATTTACGCGTCCTTATAAATCAATAGCCTATGCCTTCAGCCCCAAACACGCTGAGTAGTTACCACAAGGATAGACTATTTCAGAACAGTGCCAATACGCTCAAATGCAATACCCTTGTTTTCCAAATCCCAATTCATCCAGATAAAAAAGGCGCGCCCTACCAGATTTTCTTCCGGCACAAAGCCCCAGTAACGACTGTCATTACTGTTATCCCGATTATCGCCCATCACAAAATAATGCCCTTCAGGAACCTGAAAAACACCTTCAACCGTAGGCGCTCGGGGGATAATCAAAATTTCGTGCTCCACTCCCGTCAAATCCTCCAGCAATAATTCAGCGCCAGTCATATCACGGCCCTGACCAACGCCTTGATAACGCCCCAGCGAGGTCTGTTTGGCCAACTTACCATTGACATAGACTTTTTTATTGTAATAGGCAATTTTATCGCCAGGCAATCCGATGACCCGCTTGATGTAATCAACTTTAGGGTTCTTTGGAAAACGAAATACCACAATATCGCCGCGCTCAGGCTCGCCGACATCAATGATTTTTTCATTGACAACAGGCAAACGGATGCCATAGGTGAATTTGTTGACCAAAATAAAATCCCCCACCAGCAGAGTCGGCATCATCGAGCCGGATGGAATGCGGAAGGGTTCGACCAAAAAAGATCGCAGCAATAAAACAATCAGAACGATCGGAAAAAAAGACCGCGCATATTCAACCAGCAGGGGTTCTTTTTCTTCTGAAAAAACCTGGTCGCTCGCTTTCAGATAAATTAAATAACCACCCCAAACAATACCGGTTACGACGGTTGCGACAAACAGAAAAAATGAAAAATCATAATCCATGTATATTCCTTTTAAGTGGGTTGAATCAGTCTTTTTTAACTTGCAGAACGGCCAGAAAGGCTTCCTGGGGAATCTCGATACTGCCGACTTGTTTCATGCGCTTTTTACCGGCTTTTTGTTTTTCGAGCAGCTTCTTCTTCCGCGAAATATCGCCGCCATAGCATTTTGCCGTCACATTTTTACGCATCGCCTTAACGGTTGAACGGGCAATAATTTTGGAGCCAATCGCCGCTTGAATGGCCACCTCGTACATTTGTCTTGGAATTAAGTCTTTCATTTTTTCAACCAATTCGCGTCCGCGGCTCTGGCTCAAGTCACGGTGTACGATAATCGACAGCGCATCGACTTTATCCCCATTGATCAGCACATCCAGCTTGACCAACGGTGATGGCTCAAAGCGCACGAATTCATATTCAAATGATGCGTAGCCCCGACTCACCGATTTCAGTCGGTCAAAAAAGTCCAGCACCACCTCACTCATCGGCAATTCATAATTTAAAGAAACCTGGCTCGCGGTATATTGCATATTTTTTTGCACCCCGCGCTTTTCAATACATAGACTGATGACATTGCCCAAAAACTCCTGTGGCACCAGAATATTGGCCAGAATAATCGGTTCGCGAATCTCTGTGATGGAGCCGACATCCGGCAACTTGGCCGGGTTATCGACCATAATCACTTCGCCCGAATGCAACTCAACCTCGTAAATAACTGTCGGCGCAGTCGTAATCAAATCGATATTGTATTCGCGCTCCAGACGCTCCTGCACAATCTCCATATGCAGCATGCCCAAAAAGCCACAGCGAAAGCCAAAACCCAACGCCTGCGAGGTTTCCGGCTCAAAATTCAGCGCCGCATCATTCAACCGTAATTTATCCAATGCTTCCCGCATATTGCCGTAATCATCGGAACTGACTGGATACAATCCGGAAAACACCCGCGGCTGAACTTTTTCAAACCCTGGCAACGGCTCTGTTGCGGGATGATCGGTCGCCGTTATCGTGTCACCGACCGGTGCGCCAAAAATATCTTTGATGCCGGCCACCATGAAACCGACCTCCCCCGTGCTCAGGCCCTCTTTCTCCAGTTGTTTAGGCGTGTAGACACCCAGTTTTTCGACAGGGTAGGATTTGCCGGTAGACATCACCGTGATTTTTTGTTTTTTACGTAAAGTGCCATTGACAACCCGCACCAACGACACCACGCCCAGATAATTATCAAACCAGGAATCGATAATTAACGCCTGCAACGGTTCGTCTTCCTGGCCACCCGGTGGCGGCACTTTTTCCACCAATTGCTGCAACACCGATTCGACACCAACACCCGTTTTGGCACTGATTTTTAACGCTTCATCGGCCGGAATCCCGATAACATCTTCAATTTCAGCCATGACTTTCTCGGGTTCAGCCGAAGGCAAATCGATTTTGTTCAATACCGGCACAACCTCCAGGCCCTGCTCAATCGCGGTATAGCAATTGGCGACACTCTGCGCTTCGACGCCTTGGGCCGCATCGACAACCAATAATGCGCCTTCACACGCAGCCAGCGACCGTGATACTTCGTATGAGAAATCAACATGTCCCGGCGTATCAATAAAATTCAACTGATAAAGCTGGCCGTCTTTGGCCTTGTAATGCAACGTCACACTCTGCGCTTTAATGGTGATACCGCGTTCACGCTCTAAATCCATAGAATCGAGCACTTGCGCTTCCATTTCACGCTCAGTCAGCCCGCCGCATATTTGAATAAAACGGTCGGCCAATGTTGATTTGCCATGATCGATATGGGCAATAATAGAAAAATTTCGAATATATTTTTGATCCACCTGGAATCCGTAAGTCGATTTGGAAAATTAACAAGAAACGCCCGCCACAGAAACTGTATCCGGCATCAAAACCGATTGATTATAACAGAATCAATGCATATTGACCCGGCAAAGAAAATGCAATGTTTTTATGTCCTTACTTTGAGAAGGTTTTTTGAATATAATGCAAAGATCATTACCTTAAAAAAATAAATATTATGGCCAATATACAGACTTTTTTTGACGACCAAATTGCAACAATCCAAGCCAACAGCGCGTTCAAAAAAATCATGGCGTTGCCAACAACACAGCGTTGGGCAAGCTTCATCGGCTTGTTTGTAGTCAGCCAGGTTATCATTTTCGGTAGCTTGTATTTAATTTTTGGCAAAATCGTTGTCATTGGTTTTTTTGCCAGCATCATGGCGGGTATGGCAACCGGCATTGGCGCACTCCCCGCTTTATTTCTCACGCAGATTTCCGATCGTCTGTTTAACAGCTTGTTAGGCATGGCGGCTGGCGTCATGCTGGCAGCAACAGCCTTTTCCCTGATTCTCCCGGGCATTGAGTTTGGTGATCAGATCTCTGCCAACACCGGTATCTGGATGGTCTCGGCCGGCATGATTATCGGCGCCTTATTCTTACATTTTGCCGACGAAAAACTCCCTCATTTACATTTTGACTCGGTTTCCGACACCCACATTGAAACCCTGCAAAAACTTTCCTTGTTTATTATCGCCATCACGATTCATAACTTCCCGGAAGGCATGTCAGTGGGCGTCAGCTTTGGTACGGGCGACACCAAAAATGGTCTGCTGTTAGCGATTGCCATCGGCTTACAGAACATACCGGAAGGTCTTGCAGTGGCCTTGCCCCTGGTTGGACTTGGCGTCAATCGCTGGAAAGCCGTCGCCATTGCCACACTGACCGGCCTGGTCGAACCCATTGGCGGCTTGTTAGGCATCACCATGGTGACCGTCTTTTCTTCACTTCTCCCACTGGCGATGGGCTTTGCAGCAGGCGCAATGTTATTTGTGATCAGCGAAGAAATCATCCCGGAAACACATGCTAAGGGCCGCTCCCGGATTGCAACCTTCATGCTGATGCTTGGCTTTATCATCATGATGTCCATGGAGCAGCTATTAGGTTAACCCCTTCTTCACCCATGGATTATTTATCTTCACTGCTCGATTATTTTAATTCGACCGATTTTGCCCGTCTGTCGGCCACCACACTATCCAGCTTCATTCTGATCGTGGCGGCCGAAATGGGCGATAAAAGTCAACTCGTCTGCATGACGCTGGCCTCGAAGCATCGCGGCCTGCCGGTTATTTTAGGCGCAATCACGGCGTTTGCCTTGCTCAACACGCTGGCGGTCGTTTTTGGCGCCGCCCTGGCGAGCTGGATTCCACCCTGGCTTGTGGCCAGTGCCGTTGCGCTATTATTTACGCTATTCGGCTTGTTCTCTTTATTTGGACACGAGGAAGATGACGACGAAGCGGTGATTGAGAAAAAGGGCCATGGCATTTTTTTGACCACTTTTCTGATGATTACCTTGGCGGAATTTGGCGACAAAACCCAGCTTGCTGTTGTGGCCTTCAGCAGTACAGCCAATATCTACGCCGTCTGGCTGGGCGCAACGTTGGCTTTAAGCTTGACTTCGGCACTTGGCGTATTAGCCGGTCGAACCATTCTGCAACGTTTTTCGATGGCTTTATTGCATAAAATCAGCGGCGCTGTGTTCCTGATTCTGGCCGGCTTCGCCGCCTATAAAGCCTGGATCAATCTGCCACCGGCATTGCTGCAGGCATTAGACTAACGGTATCGGGCGAAATGCTCAAAGCCAATTGCCCTTGCAGCAAACCTTCCAGCTCTTTACCCACCATGCTGTAACGCCAGCCGTGCAAGACTGGCGTTTCCGGATCGCCGTCCAATAATCGTTCCAAATCCTTACGCCCGGCCAAAATGACTGGATTCAATGCATTTTCTTCGCTGCGGATTCTGACAACGGCCGTCAGCACGTCTAAAACAGCTTCCTGTCGGGGGCTTTTTTTTGCCGGCCGCCCTTTTTCATTAAGCGGCGTCGGGGCACGTTCCAGGCCTTGTTTGACCAAGTCACATAATACCTTGCCATGACGTCTGACAAGTCCATCATTGATTTGCCGTATTTTAGCCAATTCCGCCACGGTAACAGGCTGCAATTTGGCCAATTCAAACAATACGTCATCACGCATCAGCCAATTGCGGGGTCGATTGCTGTGTTGGGCCGTCATTTCTCGCCACTGCGCCAATAATTGCACAATGGATAGCTGGCGCCCGGTTAATTTATTTTTACCCCGGATTCTAAGCCAGGCGTGCTCAGGATTGATTTGATACAAGGCTGGATCAGCCAACCTTTCAAAATCCTGTTGCAACCAGTCCAAACGCCCCAGTTTTTCCAGCTGCGCGGTCATTTTTTGATAAATTTTGCACAGATAAATCACGTCATCGGCCGCATACTGAATTTGATCCTGATTTAATGGCCGCTCACTCCAGTCGGTTCGGGTATGCGCTTTGCTCAGATTGACATTAAGAAAACTCGATACCAGCATCGCATACCCCGGGTTTTCTTGAAAACCCAGCAACGGCGCGGCAATCTGGGTATCAAAAACCGGCGCCATCACGCGACCGGTTATTTGGTAAAAAATTTCCAGATCCTGACGACAGGCATGCAAGACCTTGGTGATATTTTCATCATACAAGACGTCTAACAACGGGGTCAGATTGTGCAAAACCAATGGGTCAACACAAGCCACCCATTCAGGCGTTGCAATCTGCAACAGACAAAATTTGGGATAATAGGTTTTTTCACGCAGAAATTCGGTATCCAGCGCAATCCAACGTTCTTTTTTAATGCTCTGACAAAGTGTTGCCAGTTTTTCAGGGGTATCAATGTATTGAATCATCATAATGCCTATAACTTTAGCATTAAAACCGACGATAGCCAGCACTGATGGAGAAAATCTGGATATTCGTCGGCATAACATCTTTAGGCATTCTGATTCGACGCCCACGACAACTTAGCCATCAAACCACCTGACCTGCATTCATAGGCAGCCATTAACAAGCGTTCACTTTTTATTAAATTTCAATCTCTTAGAAAAAAACATAAAGCAACTCTTTAGTGTTCTATTGTCATTTCTTTGTCATTTAAAGTTGACTTTTTCCCCAAAATCATTCAATTTACGCATCTGGAAAGGCGGTAACCGCTTGATTCAGGTTAAGCTTAAACTGAAAAAAGTAAAAGCCATCCAACAACGCTTTAAAACTAATATTAGTCTTAATAACATGAAATCGTATTCTGGCGCGTAACAGGATACCAGGAGGAAACATATGAAGAAGCCTGTAAAAAACTGGCTGCTCGCTTCGACTGTAGCTGCTTTGCTTGCTGCACCGACCCTTTCAAGCGCTAACAGCGGCGTTGAAAAACTGACTCAAAACCCTGCTAACTGGGCCACTGCATTAGGTAACTATGCGGGCACACGTTACAGCAAACTTGATCAAATCAATTCCAAAAACGTCAAAAACCTGCAACCTGCATGGTCTTTCTCAACAGGTGTTTTGCGTGGTCATGAAGGCGGTCCATTGTTTATCAATGGTGTTTTATACGTCCACACACCTTTTCCAAATACGGTTTATGCGATTGATCCAAAAACACAATCTGTTATTTGGGAATACACACCACAAATGGATGCCGATGTCACCATTCCTGTGATGTGCTGTGACACCGTCAACCGTGGTTTAGCCTATGGTGATGGAAAAATCTTCCTGCAACAGTCTGATACTGTTTTGACGGCATTAGACGCTAAAACAGGTAAACGTGTATGGAGTGTGCAGAACGGTGATCCAAAACTGGGTATGACCAACACAAACGCACCTCTGGTTGTTAAAGACATGGTTCTGACCGGTATCGCCGGTGGTGAATTCGGTGTTCGCGGTTTCCTTGCTGCCTATGACATTCGTACTGGCGAATTACGCTGGAAAGGCTACAGCATGGGGCCAGATGCCGACACCTTAATTAACCCTGACAAAACAACAACCTGGAAAGACGGTAAAGTTCAAAAAGTAGGCGCTAATTCCAGTTTAAAAACCTGGAAAGGCGACCAATGGAAAATTGGCGGCGGCACCACTTGGGGCTGGTACAGCTATGACCCTGATCTGAACCTGGTGTATTACGGTTCTGGTAACCCTTCAACCTGGAACCCTGTACAACGTCCTGGCGACAACAAATGGTCCATGTCTTTATGGGCGCGTGATGCTGACACCGGTGAAGTCAAATGGGTTTACCAAATGACACCACACGATGAGTGGGATTATGATGGTATTAATGAAACTGTTCTGGTCGATCAAAAAATCAACGGCAAAATGCGCAAAACTATCGTGCATTTCGACCGTAACGGTTTTGGCTATACTTTAGACCGTGTTACCGGTGAATTGTTAGTCGCTGAAAAATTCGATAAAACAGTCAACTGGGCAAGCCATGTTGATATGAGATCTGGCCGTCCACAAGTTGTGGATCGCTACAGCACTGAGTTCCATGGTGAAGACGAAAATACGACAGACATCTGTCCTGCGGCTCTAGGTGCTAAAAACCAACAACCGGTTTCGTATTCTCCACAAACAGGTTACTTCTACATCTCAGGTAACCACTTGTGTATGAACTACGAACCTTTTGAAGTTTCATACACCGCTGGCCAGCCTTATGTAGGTGCGACCTTAACCATGCGCCCAGCGCAAGGCGATGTATTGACCGGAAAACCTGATGGTTCTCATAACCTGGGTCAATTCACTGCATGGGATGCGAAAACAGGCAAAATCGTCTGGTCCAACAAAGAGCAATTCTCGGTCTGGTCCGGTTCTCTTGCAACTGCCGGTGGCGTTGTATTCTACGGTACTCTGGAAGGTTACCTGAAAGCTGTTGATGCGAAAACAGGTAAAGAGCTGTATCGCTTCAAAACACCTTCAGGCATCATCGGTAACGTCAATACCTGGGAATACAACGGCAAACAATATGTTGGCGTTTTATCCGGTATTGGTGGCTGGGCCGGAATCGGTATCGCAGCTGGCCTGGATACAGGCGAGGAGTCTTCCAACTCTGAAGGCCTGGGTGCTGTAGGTGCATACAGAAGCCTGAACTCTTATACCAAATTGGGCGGCACGTTGACTGTATTTGCATTGCCTGGTAACAAATAAGTTTCAACTTATTTAGAAGAGCAAACAAGGCCTTGGCTGTTCTCAGTCAAGGCCTTTTTTTTACGCTACAAAAACAATTTGGTAAGCGCCTTCTCAAAATCAGTATTCTCTCGAACTTTTTATTCAGCTTGTCTGTCAGTTAATGGTATCGTTAACCTTGTCTTTAACTTTTATTCATTCCTTAAATATGTTTAAAACACAACTATTTTTCTTATTTCTGTTTATTTATAGTTTTTCGGTAAATGCTGCAGAAAAATTCCGTGTCTGCGCAGATCCGCTCAACCCGCCCTACTCAACCAAGGAACAAACCGGTTATGAAAACAAAATTGCCCAATTGTTTGCCACTCAACTCGGTCAGGAGCTGGAATATTACTGGTTTCCTCAACGGATAGGTTTTATTCGCAATACCTTAAAATCCGAGATTGAAGGAACCGACCAATTTAAATGTGATGTTGTCATGGGCGTTCCGACCGGATTTGATTTTGCCAAGACGACTAAGCCCTATTTCCATTCGACTTATACCTTAATTATTGCCAAAGGACGCGGTTGGGACAACATTAGCTCGCCTGAACAACTGGCCGATCAGCCACTGCAAAAAATAGAAAACATGAAAATCGCCATGTTTGACCGAGGCCCAGGCACGGCCTGGCTACAGAAAATGGGGTTACTGGATCAAGGCATTCCCTATCAGAGCATGACAGGCGACGATAAAAACAATGTCGCCATGCAGATTGAAAAAGATCTGAAAGCTGGAAAAATCGATATGGTGATTTTATGGGGCCCGCTCTCCGGTTATATCACATCCAAGAGCCCGGAAGGCAGTTATATTGTTCTGCCTATGCAATCGACACCTGATATAAAGTTTGATTTTTCGATGAGTATGGCGGTTCGTTATGGCGATAACGAGAGAAAAGCCATGTTAGAACGCCTCATCGACAAAAACTCAGATAAAATTATTCAAATTATAGAAAGCTATCGTATTCCGGTATTGCCTATTCCGAAACAATCACCTCGACATGATGACGATTAAAGATAAAGATTGATACATCGTAGCACCGATTGACAGCATCGGTGCTACAAATTTCTGCCAAACAACCCAATCAAATGCTTTAGCCGCCCGGCATATTCATCAGTCAGCTGATCCCAGGAAAACCGCCAACGCCAATTACCTTCTATTGTCCCCGGGGTATTCATTCTGTGATCAGACCCTAAGCATAAAAGGTCCTGCATCGGAATCACAGCCAGACTTGACACAGAAGCAAGCGCCGTCCCGATTAAGGTATAAGGCATTGCGGTTTGAGAAAAGCCAAGATATTCATATATACGATGCTTTTCGGCATCCGATAAGCTGTTAAACCAGCCCAACGTGGTATCGTTATCATGTGTGCCTGTGTAAATGACACTGTTTGGCACACAGTTGTGGGGTAAATACGGATTCCCAGCGCCGTTGCCGAATGCAAACTGTAGAATTTTCATCCCGGGTAATTCAAAATCATCCCGTAATTTTTCCACCGCATCCGTAATAATCCCTAAATCTTCAGCAACCAACGCTAAATCGGGATAGTTTTGACTAATCGCGCGCAATAATTGATCGCCGCTCGCTTCGACCCACTGCCCATTGACGGCGGTATCTTCCTTGGCCGGAATTTCCCAGGCCGACTCCAACCCTCGAAAATGATCAATGCGCAAAATATCAAATAATTCATTCTGGGTTTGGATGCGTTCCAGCCACCATTTGAAACCGGTTTTAACATGATACTCCCAGGCATAATGGGGATTACCCCAGCGCTGACCCAACTCTGAGAAATAATCTGGCGGCACCCCGGCCACGACCACCATGTCTCCCTCTTCATTCAATTTGAATGCGGCGCGATTGGCCCAGACATCGGCGCTGTCATAAGCGACAAAAATAGGAATATCGCCAAATAACAAAATACCATGTTCGTTGGCGCATTGTTTCAGCGCTTTCCACTGTGAGAAAAAAATGAATTGTTCAAATTTAATGACATCGAGCATGGCCTGCAGGCGCTTCTGCGCGGCCGCCAATGCTCGGGGGTGACGCTGTTTTAAAGGTTCAGGCCAGGTATTCCAGCTTTGCTGGTTAAATTCATTATGCAACGCATAAAACAAGGCAAAATCATCCAGCCAAAAGGTGTTATCGTCACAAAAGCGATTAAACGCCTGCCTGGCATCGTCATCGGCCAGCTCTAAAAAGCCCTGGTATGCCAATGTCATCAGCTGATGATCATGCCAACCATCAAAACTACGCTGCGAGGGCTGTAACCAGCCTTTTTGCTCTAGATCCGACAAATCGATCAAGGCCGGATTACCGGCATGCGCCGACATACATTGATAGGGCGATCCATCGCCATGAGGAACGCCTAAGGGCAAGGTTTGCCAGACTGTAACTCCCGTATCAAGTAAGAAATGGATAAAATTAAATGCTTCTGCGCCTAATGTTCCATTCTCACCCTCTCCCGGTAACGATGTAATATGTAATAAAATGCCTGCTCGGCGTTTTCTCAGATGTTCATTCATAGTTATGCTGACTCATTCTTCTTCACTTCCCCGACGCATTGCGCCCCCCATATCCGGCGCACCGCTTCCTGTGGCAAAAGAATGAAACAAATAGTCTGGCGGCTCAACAGAAAGAAAACGATAAAGGTTTTCAAGGTTTAGTCGAAATTGCTTTTCAAAGGCGCTGACGGCATCGCCTGGATTATAATCACCAAACCACCAAAACCAGTCAGACCCTTCGCACACAGCGAGTTGTTTCTCGGCCTCAGCACATTGATTGGTTGATAATTGGTCTGTGGCAACAACCTTATCAAACACCTGTTTGGCTTCGGCCAGCATTTCCCAGCCCCGATTTTTATCAGCGTCCCCAATCCAGGTCGAAAATGTCCCGTATACCCAACTGCCGGCAACCAGTTTATTCAGCATCACGACAGGCAGATTATTTTTCAAACATTCGGAAAATGTGGTCAGCTCTATATCAGGATGCTCGGCCAGGCGCTGATAAAGCGCAGACAGAAAATAAAAGCCATTTTTTGGAAAATATTCCCAAGCGTTTTCGCCATCCATAATGATCGAAACGACACCATCCTGCTTCAAAAAATGTCCAATATTTTCGATATGATGGACTAAATCGCTCACCGCATGATCGGCATGCCATTTGGAGTATTCAAAACCAATCAAGTCAGAGAGACCATCATCTCTGAAAAAACACTGTATCGGTAAACCGTCCAGTTTAAATGGATGATGAATCGATTGTGTCTCTTGCCCCGAAGCCCTCAAGCTGTTTTTCAATACATTCCCGCCTGATGCGGTCCATTTAAAACCAAACTCTGACAAGATTTCCAACGTCTGCCGGCTCACACTACCCTCGGAAGGCCAGCAACCTTGCGGCTTGAAACCAAAAGTTCGTTCAAAACAATCCAGCCCGTGCACAAGATGCCATCTTACTCGCTCTTCCCCGCCGGGATAGCCGTCAATGTCGGGTAATGGCGCATTTGGCATAGCCTCATGGGCAGAATGTATATCCAGCAATAGTGGCATAATAGGGTGTGCATACGGCGTCACGGAAAGCTCAACGCGACCTTGTTCAGCTAATACCTTATAGCGCGGCAGAATAGTCGTCAGTATGTCCTGAATAATCTGCACTAAAAGGCATCGATCATCCGGCGAGAAATCTTTCCCTTTTTCGATTAAGGTCTGCACGCGTTCATCGCTGCGCTTTACCGTTTCACCCAGCCAGGCCAGGTGATACCAAACGACAAGATCAATCAGGAACTGCTGATTGATATAACGAACTGCTTCCGGCATCGCCAGCAGACACTCCGAAATATCATATAATTGCTTAAAAGCCGGATAGCGCTCAATTTGTCGCAATTTATTGGCCTTGCGGCAATTCCCGATGAGTTTAAGTCGCTCTGCGTGTTCTAACGCATCTAATTCTGTGACCAAGGCGGCCAATAACGGATCTTTAGGCGGCGAATGCGATTCAAAATAATGCTGCAGCTGTTGACTGTAATCCTGAATCTGTTCGATCAAAATTGGCGAGAAATTAACAACGGCTCGTGCACCGGGAACGGCTTCTAAATGTGCAGCCATATCGACATAATCTTTAATGGCATGTAAATAGGTCCATGGCAACACATATTCGCCCGTCCTGAGGTCGCGATATTCAGGCTGGTGCATGTGCCAACACAACACCAACCTTATTTTGCTACCGGACATAATGAAGTCTTTGGCCTAACATTTCAGGCGTCACCAGCACCACTCCGCCCGGACTGACATGAAAACGCCTTTCATCATCGGCTCTGTTTTCACCAATGATCGTCCCTTCCGGTACTTCGCAGCTTTTTTCGACAATTGCTTTTTTGATTCGGCAATGGCGGCCAATATTGACTTCCGGCAAAATAACTGAATCTTCAACCAGAGAATATGAATTCACTCTGACTTTTGAAAACAACAGTGAATGTTTAACCTTGGCGCCTGATACGATACAGCCTCCCGACACCATCGAATCAATCGCTTGTCCACGTCGGTCATCATCATCAAATACAAATTTTGCCGGCGGTGTTTGTTCCTGATAAGTCCAGATTGGCCAGGTTTTATCGTATAAATTCATATCCGGTTTGATGCCAATCAGTTCCATATTGGCTTTCCAATAGGCGTCGATCGTACCCACATCACGCCAATAACTTTGCCCGCCTTGCAAATCAAGGAATGGATAGGCATTCACGCGATATTTATCGATCACGGCCGGAATAATATCTTTACCAAAATCACGGCTTGACCCCGGGGTATCGGCGTCTTTGATTAATTGTTCAAATAAAAAATCGGCATTGAACACATAGATACCCATTGACGCCAATGCCGTATCCGTCCGACCTGGCATAACCGGTGGATTTTCTGGCTTCTCTATAAAATCAATAACATGGCGATCATCATCAACATGCATCACACCAAATTCCCTGGCATCCTGCAGAGGAACTTCAAGGCAGCCAATCGTCAAATCTGCATTATTATCGACATGATCGGCCAACATGGCGCCATAATCCATTTTATAGATATGATCACCGGCCAACACTAAAATAAATTCCGGATTACGATGCCGTAAAATATCGATATTTTGATAAATGGCGTCGGCTGTTCCTAAATACCAATCATGTTCTGAATGACGCTGCTGTGCCGGCATTAAATCGACATACTCACCGAATTCACCGCGTAAAAATCCCCACCCTTGCATAATATGCCGAATCAACGAATCCGCTTTATACTGCGTCAAAATACCAATTTTACGAATACCGGAATTTATACAATTTGATAAAGGAAAGTCTATAATCCTGCACTTTCCACCAAAAGGCACGGCAGGCTTGGCACGCCAATTGGTCATATCCTTTAAACGAGAACCTCGCCCACCGGCCAAAATCAAGGCAACCGTATTACGGGTGAGATGACTGACAAAACGCTCCGTTGACTTACCATGGTTCGACATATTTCCCCCTTGACAGGTTTATTTTTTTATTCTGCATCCTAAATCAATAAATTTATTGTGGTTTTGATAAACACTTATATCTTGAACCGTCATAAAAACACAGACTCCGATTGCTACGCCCCTATTGTTGTCTAATCTGAGTTTTTTCACAATAGTCTTAACACAAATTTCATTCCAACCAGTGAATTTGATACTATCCATAGTCAAACAACAGCTAATAACAGAGGCAGCATCCCATGGAAAAGCAAATCAGTCGCCCGTCACTCGATTCGGATACCTTGAAAATAATCCATGCCAGGCATCATGATCCATTTTCGGTTCTTGGTTTGCATACCGTAAATAATCAAGATTTGATTCGCGTATTCATACCCCATGCCGAGACCGTCCGTTTAGGCGCTGAAGGCCCGGAATTCAAGCGCATTGAGGGGACAGACCTGTTTATTTGCAAGGCCCCCGAATCACTGGATGAAGACGAACATTACCAACTGCATTGGACCGATAAACAAGGCCATGATCATATCAATTATGACCCCTATGACTTTAGTCCCGTGTTATCCGAATTTGACCAACATCTGTTTGGTGAAGGCAAGCACTGGCATATTTATCGAAAACTGGGCGCCCATTTACATAGCATCGATAATATTCATGGCGTTTATTTTGCCGTTTGGGCGCCAAATGCAGGTCGTGTCAGCGTCATCGGTGACTTCAATCAGTGGGATGGTCGCTGCCATCCGATGCGTAACCTCGGCGGCAGTGGCATCTGGGAAATCTTTATCCCGAATTTAACCGAAGGTGCGCTCTATAAATTTGAAATTTTAAATCGTTACAGCGATGAAATACTGGTCAAGGCCGACCCTTATGGCCAGCAATTTGAATTTCGCCCCAAAACGGCCGCCATCGTCACCGATGAAGACGACTACGCCTGGCATGATGGTCAATGGCTCGACCAAAGACAATCATTTGACTGGCAACATGAACCCATGTCCATTTACGAAGTGCATTTAGGCTCATGGAAACGAGATGCCCAAGGGAATTTTTTAAATTACCGTACGCTGGCGAAACAACTGGTTGATTACGTCAAAGAAACCGGCTTTACCCATATCGAATTACTGCCGGTTACAGAACATCCCTTAGATGCATCCTGGGGATACCAGACCACCGGCTACTATGCCCCCACCAGCCGTTTTGGCACGCCTGACGACTTCCGATTTTTTGTCGATTATTGCCATCAAAACAGTATTGGCGTGATGCTGGACTGGGTGCCGGCGCATTTTCCAAAAGATTCATTTGCACTCGCCCGCTTTGACGGCACCGCCTTGTATGAACATGAAGACCCACGTAAAGGCGAACATCGTGACTGGGGTACGCTGATCTATAATTTTGGACGCAATGAAGTCAGTAACTTTTTATTGGCCAGCGCTATTTTCTGGCTGCAAGAATTTCATATTGATGGCTTGCGTGTCGATGCGGTCGCATCCATGCTCTATCTGGATTATTCCCGCGAAGAAGGCGACTGGATTCCCAACCAATATGGCGGCAATGAAAACCTGGAAGCGATTGATTTTTTAAGACACCTGAACACAGTCACCCACGAACAGCATCCTGGCACGGTCATCATGGCCGAAGAATCCACCTCCTGGCCGCAAGTCACACGTCCGACCTGGACCGGTGGACTGGGCTTTTCGATGAAATGGAATATGGGCTGGATGCACGACACCCTGGCCTATATGCAGCAGGACCCGGTTCATCGCAAACATCATCATGACCAACTCACATTTGGCATGCTGTATGCCTTCTCGGAAAACTTTATTCTGCCCTTTTCGCACGACGAAGTCGTGCATGGCAAAAATTCTCTGCTGAATAAAATGCCGGGCGATGAATGGCAAAAATTTGCCAACCTGCGTTTGCTCTATACCTATATGTTCACCTACCCAGGTAAAAAACTCTTATTCATGGGACAGGAATTCGGACAAGGCACGGAATGGAATTTCAATCAGATGCTGGATTGGTATGTGTTGGATTATCCGCACCACCAAGGTCTAAAAACGCTGACTAAGGATTTAAACAAACTCTACAGCACACAGTCCGCTTTGAATCGCTATGATTTTGATGCCAAAGGCTTTGACTGGATTGACTGTCATGATGTCAACCAGTCGATCATCAGCTACCTGCGTAAAACAGAACAGGAATTTTTAGTCATTATCCTCAATTTTACCCCGCTTGTACGCGAGCAATACCGTATCGGCGTACCGGAAGAAGGCCAATACATTGAAATATTCAATTCCGATTCCAGTTATTACGGCGGCAGCAATACCGGTAATTCGACAGCCTTATCAGAGCCTGTTCCCTGGATGAACCAAGATCATTCCATTACCGTTACCCTACCGCCTTTAAGTGGCATTATTCTCAAGCTTTAAGATTAAACCTTATGAAAAAAATACTGTTTGCCACATCTGAAGCACATCCTTTGATAAAAACCGGCGGACTCGCGGATGTCGCCGGCAGTCTGCCTAAAGCGCTGGCTGAACTCGGCCACGACATCAGGCTGATCCTGCCTAACTACCAGGCCTTGGCACTGGAAGATAAACCACGCTATATCTGTACGGTTCGTATGGATAACCGGGAAGTCAATATTCTTGAAACCCAGCTTCCCGATTCGAATATTTTAGTGTGGCTGGTTGACTATCGGCCTTTTTTTGATCATCCGGGCAATCCTTATGTGGATGAACACGGCATACCCTGGCCCAATATCGCCGAACGCTTTGCCCTGTTTTGTCGCATAATTAACGAAGTCGCCATGAATCGCGCTTATCTGGACTGGCAACCCGATATTGTGCATTGTAATGACTGGCAAACCGGACTGGCGCCAGCGTTATTATCGTTAGAAAGCCAACCACCGGCCTCTGTTTTCACCATCCACAACCTGGCCTATCAGGGCTTGTTTCCTGCCAGCAGCTTCTCTCAACTGAATTTGCCAGGCCAGCTTTGGCATCCGGAAGCGCTTGAATATCATGGCATGCTGTCATTCATAAAAGGCGGCCTGGGATTTGCCGATATTTTGACGACTGTCAGCCCGACCTATGCTCAGGAAATTCAAACCCCTGAATTTGGCTATGGACTTGAAGGTTTACTCAGTCATCGACATGATGCCTTACACGGCATTCTCAATGGCATCGATATGGACGACTGGAATCCCGAAACCGACCCCTTGATTCCTGGCCATTATTCGGTTCACCGCCTCAAAGACAAAGTCATCAACAAAATCCAGTTACAGCAACAAATGCAATTACCTGAAGATGAATCCGTGCCGATCTTTAGCATGGTCTGCCGTCTGGTCGAGCAAAAAGGCATTGATCTCGTACTTAACAATTTGACTGAACTGGTTCAACTGCCTTTACAATTTGTAATGCTCGGCAGTGGCGATAAGAGCATTGAATATAAACTACAGGAATTTTCGCGCCTGTATCCCGAAAAAATTGCCGTCACCATCGGCTATGATGAAGCCTTGTCACACCTAATCGAGGCAGGCGCCGATACATTTTTAATGCCATCACGCTTTGAACCTTGTGGACTCAACCAAATGTACAGTCAACGCTATGGCACCATCCCCATTGTCCGCAAAACCGGAGGCCTGGCCGACACTATTGAAGACGCATTGCCTGAAAGCTTAAAAAATGACACCGCAACCGGCATTGCATTCAATCATCCAGACTCTGATGCCTTGCTTGAAGCCATTAAACGCAGTCTGATTTTATTTGACAACAAACCGCTCTGGCGAAAAATTCAGCGCAGCGCTATGAAAAAAGACTTTTCCTGGACCAATAGCGCACGGCAGTATCAAGCACTTTACGACACCGTGTAAATGCAGCGTTTTATTCTGCTCATTGTTTTATGCTTCAGCTACGGTATTGGTATCAGTGCCGATACCGTGATGAAAATCATTACGCTGAAAAACCGTCCGGCAGAATCGATACAACCTCTTCTTGCGCCCTTGCTGGACAATAACGAACAGATCATTGCGGCCCACGACAGCCTGATTTTAAAAGTCAGGCCTCAAAACCTATCGTCTTTGTCGGCACTGATCAAAAAACTGGACAAACCGCTTAACCAGTTCATGATTTACGTCACCCAAAGTCGCGCCCAAACAAGCAAACAACTCGAAGCCCGTTTGCACGGAAGCCTATCTACCGATAGCCCCTATCTGCAGGGAATGTACGGCGACACCCAATCACTGGATGACAATAACAGCATACAAAGTCTGCGCACAGTCGAAGGTAAACCCGCCTTCATCAAAAGCGGAGAAAACCGCCCTTTTTACGCCATCAGGCTCTGGGGCAATCGTGATTATCTGCCTTCTTATGGTGTTGATACCCAGTGGCTGGAAATAACCACCGGTTTTAGTGTCACCCCACGGATGTCCGGCGATAAAATACAGTTAAGCATCCGCCCCTGGCGCGACCATTTTGAAAAAAACCAAAGCTTTTCCACCCAGGAAGCGGCAACCACACTGCTTATTCCAGCGGGCAAATGGATTGCGATAGGTGAAATATCATCTGCCGATACGACTCAACAAAATGGATTTCTGCGTCACTCAAGAAGCACAGGACAAACTCGGCTTAAACTCTTTGTAAAGGTGGAAAAACTACCCTGATAGACTGCATTATTTCACCTCTTTTCACCCTCCGTTCTCAATATCGCCTTCTCCCCTCGAGAGAAGGCCGGGATGAGGGTATCAAATAACAAGATACTCTAAATATTTACCATTCCCGAGACAATCCTATCTTCATTGATAGCGTCAACCACTTATATCCAAGCTATTGATATTGAATAGATATCTCTATCAAAACGTTATTTTGAATACGCACTGAACTGAGAATCCCTTGACCCGGTCAGCCTTAACGGCTTATAAAAGAGATCAGGTAATCGTTGAATTACCCTTTACTCAGGTCATTCATTTTATGAATACAATCATTGCTAATAAGGCTGTACTCATTTATCCAGAGTTTGATAATCAAAATACGTTCTGGAGCTATGGTTATAGTTTAAGTCGCTATATGCCAAGCAGTGAATTTGGATTGCCCAAAAGGCTGCTACCCCCTCTCGGCCTAATGGGGTTATACCGCTTTTTAAAACCGTATTACCATAGCATACAACTGATTGATAAGAATATTGATCCACGCCCTTTAGATCAGCTGATTGAGGACGCCAATCATATTTTTATCGGCGGCATGTCGGCGCAACAAAACAATCTATTAGAACTGGCAAAAATCAGCAAACAGATGGGTAAGATAGTGATTCTTGGTGGAACAGCCGTAACGCCCGACTCCAAATTGAACCTATTTGCTGATCACCTGGTTGAAAATGAAGCCGAAAGCATCATGGACACACTGATGCTCAATTTGAGACTGGGAAAAACGCATCAATATTATCGCGGAACGCCCGGGCCAGCAGAGGATTTTTTTCAGCCGGATTATTCTTCCATAAAGCTTGATAATTATATCCATATGGCTGTTCAAATCAGCCGTGGTTGTCCTGAAAAATGTGAGTTTTGTGATATTCCCAGTCGTTTCGGTAAAGCGTTCCGGGTGACACCTTGGGAAAAAACAGCGCATTCGTTTCGTCAGTTAAAACAATTAGGCTGGAATGGGCAGGTCTTTATTGTGGATGATAATTTTATCGGCCACCCCAAAAAAACACTGTTAGTCTTGAAAAACCTGTATAAAATCGGTGAAGAAATTGGCTATCATCACCCTAAATATACCGAATTAACCCTGCGCTTGGCCGATAACACAGAAATCATGGCTAAATTGCGACACTGGTTTCGAAAAGCACATTTTATCAATGGTTTTTACGGGGTGGAGTCACCTAATACAGCCTCGTTATTGGAAACACAGAAAAAACAAAACCTTCGCGGCAACACATCATTACTCGATAAATTACGTTTTATCAGCGAACAGACCGGCTCAGGTGTCATGATGGGAATGATTTATGGATTTGATCATGACGATCAGGAAACAGTGCAGAAATTTATAGATTTCATCAATGCCAGTCATGCCCCCATCGTCATGGCCGGACTGCTCAATGCATTGCCTCATACGCCATTAATAACGCGCTTAAAAAAACAACAGCGCTACATTCAACCGAGCAGTGGCAACAATTCCGATGCGGTGATTAATTTTATTCCCAATCATCTGTCTGTACAGCAAGCTGAACTAAATTATTTACAGATTGTGGAAGCAATCTATCAACCCGCGGCCTATTTCAAACGCGTCTTACGCCATCTGCAATTGATTGACCCAACATTGCAAAGCCAATATCGTAATCGCCAAGGCCAACTGAAATACCTTTATCGTATCTTAAGCGGTAAAAATGCCCGATTTTTCTGGCGCTATTTACCCCAAGCCCTGATGATCGCTCATCATAAATCAAATAAAGACCGCCGCATTTTCACCACCATTCTGGCGGAATATTTCTCTTTATGCGCGCAATTTACACATTTCAGCAGCCAGGTAAAAGCGCAGCATCTTGCCATCAGCACCAGACACTACCATACGCAACAAAAACAGTCCTGGCAACAAATGCAGCGGCGGTCGTCACGATGACACGGTATTACATTGGCTTATCTGTCACCTATCATGACCCTGCTCTGGCTATCGTCGATAGTGATGGCCATGTAGTCTTTGCCGAAGCAAGTGAACGATATTTACAACACAAGCGCGCACTGAACTGTCAGCCTGATCCTTTAATCCATATTCAAAATGTCCTGACCCGGTATTGCCCGGATGGCGATGACTTTATCATTGCCATCAATTGGCAAAGAAAGCGGCCATTATATGAAAATATAATCGCTCTATTAGGTGGCTTACAGGCCCCGGGCTTATTAAAAACCAGCCTAAAAAAACTGCGCTCGCCGCTGCCCAATTATCAATTGCATCATATGATCGCCTGTCAGCGCCATCATATATACACAGCCGCGCTTAATTTAACTCGTATTCTTGCCGAACATTATCCCGCTTGCCGTATCCGTTATCGTGATTTCCCACATCATCTTACCCATGCCGCAGCAGCGTGTTATAGCAGCCCTTTTTCTTCGGCGGCTTGCGCCATCATCGATTCTTTTGGTGAAAAAGGTGCAATGGCATTTTATCATTTTAACAATCAAACACTTTCCCCGATTTTTGAATCCAAAGGCCCTGGCAGTCTGGGTTTTTATTATATGAAAATCACTGAATTATGTGGTTTTGACTGGCTAAAAGGCGAGGAATGGAAGGTAATGGGCTTAGCCCCTTATGGTCGTCTGGATCACACTTTATATGCGTTGTTAAAATCGACCATTACATTGCAGGGATTTAAATGCACTCACAGCAATCGCCATTTATTCCGCAATTTAGAAAAACTCACCGCGTTTCAACGCCCCTCCAATCAACCTCCTGAGCAGGCCGCCAACCTGGCCTATACCGGCCAATACTTCTTTGCTGAATTGATGGCGCAACTATTACAGCATCTACAACAAAAAACAGGAGAAAAAAAACTGGTATTAGCCGGCGGATGCGCCCTCAACTCAGCCTTTAATGGACAAATAAAAAGCCGTACAGCCTTCGAGAATATCTTTATCCCATCGGCACCGGCCGATGATGGCACCGCCTTAGGCGCGGCCTGGCTCGCTTTGGTGCAGGATTCACCCAACCGCAACCCCATATGCGTTAATTCTGACCTACTGACACCCTATCTTGGCTCTTCAATTTCAAATGCCAGCATTGAAAAATTTTGCCAATATCAACGCGGCCTTACTATTCAATATTTGCCTGATAGCATTTGTGAAGAAACCGCCCAGCGCTTGAGCCAGGGACAACTTATCGGCTGGATACAGGGCCGTGCAGAATTTGGTCCTAGAGCGTTGGGCAACCGTTCAATCCTGGCCGACCCCAGGTCGGCACAAATGAAGGATAAAATCAACCGACACATAAAATTTCGCGAATCCTTCCGTCCATTTGCCCCATCTGTGCTGCATGAGCATGCTGAAGATTTTTTCATGGACTATCAAGAATCACCCTATATGGATAAAACCTTAGGCATTAAACCGTTACACCAACAAAGCATCGCCGCGGTCTGCCATGTTGACGGCAGTGCCCGACTGCAAACCGTAAAAGAAAACTGGAATCCAAAGTTTTACCACTTGATACAGTGTTTTTATCAACGCACTGGAATTCCGATGATATTGAACACCAGCTTCAATATCATGGGCAAACCTTTGATTCATTCGCTTGAAGATGCCATCGCCGTATTTATGACCTGCGGACTGGACGCCATTGTTATCAATGATTATTTAATCGCCAAGCCTTGTGATGAAAACAACTGAACACCCACTTGATCCACACAGCCTTAGCCTGGAGGATAATATTTTTAATAGTCTATCCGGCGAAACGACATTGGATAGCCGGCAGTTATTCTGTCTGCTGCAACACACAGAAGTTGATCTAAGCACGCTGGCAGCAGCCTGGCATTTTCTGCGCAAAGCGCTCAAGTCGGTCGAAGCAAAGTCCCTGCAATCAGCATACACCGATCAAAAAATCACCACCTTATCCATACAATCCATTCCTGCGCTACCCTCCAAATTTCATAACGCTTTGTTTCAAAAGGAAACCTTGCACCAGTCGGCGCCAATTCTTCTAACGCAATTGACCTGGTTACACAACATCTGCCCGGCCAGTTGTAGCCAAACACAATTCAGCCTGCAATTGCAGGCCGTTTATAAGCTACTTTGTTTCAATGCATCCGGCCATGCTGATTTATTGCCATCCTGTCGAGCCTTATTGGAAACGACAGGCCGCCAATCCTCCCGTATTATTCATAAGCCATTCAGTCGGCATCATGATATTTTATCGGTCATAATTGACTTTGCCACGATACAGCTTGCCTTAGGCTTTTTTCCGCGACTGTTATTTCCCGAAATTTTGGGCTTTACGTTGGCTTATTGCCAAACGCCCGACTTGATCAACATTTGTCATCCCGACTTCAAAATCGACGCCCCCTTTTTCAATCGGCATCAAAGGCGTAAACAAAAAGCCATTGCCAAAATACAACAAAATATCCAATCCTATTTAATGCTATTTAATGAAGACAGGCGGCTGTTATGGTCTCGTATTCAACAAGGATTCCACCTTTACCCACACGCATTAAACGATTGTCGAAATCAATTAAACCATTTCTTTTCTCAGCCTTTATCTGTCGTAGAACAACTCGGCCAAATGCTGCAAAAGAAATTACCCGCCGCATTCGGGCACCATGCTGGTATTGAATTACAAGGTATTTCATTAGAACAATGGCTGCATGGATTACCGGGTAATAGAGACGATTTTTTAAAGGCTCTCCGTCTGTCCCGTTATGTTGATCAAAATCACCCGGAAAACAGTCGATTATTACAACTCTTTACATTTAATGGCCCCATGTATGGGGTTTTTACGGCATCCGAACAAGAATTATGGCGGAAATGGCTTAACAACCAGTCTGCCGATCACCCCATCCCCCCCCACACATCACCTAAACCCATCGTCCCATCTCGGCAGGTTAAAAAACAACCCTCATCATTATCTAATAGAGATTTGTATCATAAGCTGATAAATCTTGATCTTGCCCCGGATATACAACCGCTTGTCGAAAAATGGCTATCCCAACGACTTCGTTATTGCACGCTATTTAGTATCAGTCCATTCAAACATTTTGATCATGCACGCTTTGATGATTATATTGAATCCTGTTATCGCCGCGAAGTTGATGCCTACCAGCCTTTGCACGGAACACCAAAAATCTCCAAACCAGCTTATATTTGGGGTATTGAGCAAATCGCCCCCATGATTTTGATTGATGGCTGCTGGCTACAAAACAGTTTACGTCTGCAGGCCGCTCACCCTGAAATCAGCGAAATCCTGTTTCGTATTTATGATGATGAACTCGGCAATGGCCAACTGGAACAAAATCACCCGGCTATTTTTCAGCGTTTATTAGAGAGCCTGACCATCGAATTACCACCGGTGCACAGTCTGGCTTTCAGCAAGCATCGGGGGTTTATTGACAGCGCCTTTGATTTACCGGTTTTTATGCTGGCGCTTGCCAGTTTTTCTGGACGTTTTTTACCTGAACTGTTAGGGCTTAACATGGCAATTGAACTCAGTGGCCTTGGTAAAGGCTACCTCAAGCTGGTGGATGAATGGCGTTATTGGAATATTGACCCTCGCATTGCCATGGTGCATATTACTATTGACAATGCCGCATCAGGCCATACATTTCAAGCACAGCAAGCCATTCATTTATACTTGGACGAAATATTACGAAAGTCCTCTCAAGCCGCGGAGGTTGATCGTTATTGGCGACGCATTTGGACGGGATATGCTTGTTTACGCCTGATTGGCTGGCGCTTTAAATTACAACTCCCTGTTTTCTATGGGCTTAAAAAAATGGTTACATCGCAAAACGCTCGGCATGTCAAATGACTTAAAATATCTCTTCAGTTTTATTTTTCCACTCAGTGTCACTGTTTTTTTGATAACAGGCCCACACACTGCACTGGACGCTATGCTGTGGACATTGCCATTATGGATAATTATTTTAATTGACTGGTTAAGTCCTGCCCTCTCAACCGATAACACTGAAACCCCGGCACCAGAAAGCTTTTATAAGGCGATTCTCTATGCCTTGGCAATGTTGCATTTTTTTATTATCGGTTTAATGCTGCATTATGCCAGTCAATTACAATGGCATTCTATTCAGGCTATTACAAATACTCTGGTCAATATTATCGTTCTACGCATTTTAGTGGGCACCAGTTCAGGAAGCTCCGCCATCATCGTCGCGCATGAATTTATTCATCGCCGCAATAAATATGAACGATTGTTAGGGAGAATGTTGCTCTGTACCGTCTGTTATGAACATTTTATAATCAGTCACCTTTACGCACATCACCCCAATGTCGCCACACAGGATGATATTGCCACGGCTCGCTTGAATGAAGATTTCAACCATTATTGGCAAAGAGTGTATCGTCAAAATTTCTATTTTGCCTGGCGTTACGAACAAAAACGCTTGAAAAATCACCCACCTACAGCACTGCGATTTATGAACAACCGCGTTTTTCACGGTTTGCTTTTCGAAACTGTTTTTCTGATTTTCATCCTGTTTTATTTTGGATGGACAGCGGGGGGCGTTTTCCTCTACCAGGCGCTGTCCGGTGTACGTTTACTGGAAACCATCAATTATTATCAACACTGGGGATTGCTCCACGATAAGTCTGATGCCAGCCTGGCTTGGGTCAATGACTCAAGCTTTAGCCATTATGCGCTCATTGGACTGGACAACCATATTGGTCATCACCAAAATGCGACATTACCCTTTTATAAAACACCCTATATTTCAAATGGCCCCAAAATGCCCTACGGTTATTTTGTCACTAATTTATGGGTAAAACTGCATAACGCCCGTTATCGTAAGACATCATTGGCCATTTTAAAGCAGAATGTTTGATGCCAATAGCAAAGTTTTTCAACGCAGCCATCGGCAAAAAGGGACTGCTGAAGAGACTTTGTTCATGTGTAAAAAGTATATGAACCACTTTTTTCAGGATTCAACATCATGAAAGCCAGAATTTCCGCCCTATACACGGTGCCTAATATGCTCACCTGTTCTCGTTTCATTATGGCGCCGACCATGCTTTGGCTCGCCTGGCACGGTTATGGTGATGCCTTCATGTTTATTTTGGCCATTGCCTTTATAAGTGACATTCTGGATGGGTTGGCAGCCCGCAGGATGAATCTCAGCAGCCCGTTCGGTGCCATGCTGGATACCTGGGCAGATTTAGCAATTTATCTAACCATCGGATTTGGCAGTTGGTGGCTATGGCCCGACATTGTTCACCGGGAAGATCACTATCTCTACATCATTTTAGCCTGTTATTTAGTGCCTGCGACAATTGCCATCGTAAAATTTGACACTTATACCGGCTATCATACCTGGCTATCCAAAGCCGCTGCCGCCACTATTGGCCTGTCTTTATTTCCATTGTTTCTATTCGACATTGCCTGGCCCTTTCGACTATCGATTTTCTTGTATGTTCTAGCCGCCATAGAACAAATTGCGCTTACCTTGATTTTACCTCGCTTACAATGCGATGTCCGCTCACTCTGGCATGGGTGGCAGCAGTATTCGTCCAAACCCAAGAAATGATATCGTGCTTTTTCACTATTCATCCATGAAAATTCATGGATGAATAGTGTCGTTTAAAGACTCTAAAGGCTAAATAGCCGTTATTCCAGACTCATTTAGTATAGAATAATGCTAATTGATCCATTTTAAACAAAATTGAACTTATCCTCCCGAACAGAGGACAAATGAGATTGAGTATTATTGCTACTAAAGAGGTTTAGGCATGAAATCACAGATCACAAGGATTTTTGTTCTGACAGTGATTGTCGTTGTTGCGGTTGCCATGTTCAATCGAACATCGCCATCCTATGAAAGAAATTATTCCCTTCCCTACTCTGACTTTATCGAAGACGTGCAGAGTGGCGCGGTTTCCGAAGTCACCGTCAACGGTAAAGAAATCAAGGGGCGTCGTACAAATGGGGAACGGTTTACGACCTACAACCCGAATGACGACCATATGATTGACGACTTGTTGGCCAATGGGGTCAAGATAAAAGTCACCAAACCACAGCGGCCCTCTGCCCTGATGCAGTTCCTCATGTCCTGGGGACCTATGCTGCTATTGATTGCGGTTTGGATTTACTTTATGCGTCGTCAACAAGCCGGAAGTGGTGGTGGCCAAATGGGTTTTGGCAAAAGCCCCGCCAAATTGATGGAAGAAGACCAGATTAAAGTGGGATTCAACGATGTCGCTGGCGTCGAAGAAGCCAAAGAAGATGTCGCCGAAATGGTTGATTTTCTGAAAGACCCGGCTAAATATGAGAAATTGGGCGGTAAAATCCCCCGTGGCGTTCTTATGGTCGGCCCACCGGGAACCGGTAAAACCCTGCTCGCTCGCGCCATTGCCGGCGAAGCTCAGGTGCCTTTCTTCTCGATTTCAGGCTCTGATTTTGTTGAAATGTTTGTCGGTGTCGGTGCATCTCGTGTCCGCGACATGTTTGAGCAAGCCAAAAAACGCGCGCCATGCATCATCTTTATCGATGAAATTGATGCCGTCGGTCGCCATCGCGGCTCTGGCATGGGCGGAGGCAACGATGAACGCGAACAGACCTTAAACCAGTTATTGGTCGAAATGGATGGTTTCAGCGGCAATGAAGGCATTATCGTCATTGCGGCGACCAACCGTGCCGATGTGTTGGATAAGGCCCTGCTCAGACCGGGACGTTTTGACCGTCAGATTACCGTTAATCTGCCTGATATCAAGGGCCGGGAGCAAATCCTCAAGGTTCACGCCAAAAAAATCCCCTTGGCTGAAGATGTCAGCCTGCGAGATCTGGCGCGCGGAACACCGGGGTTTTCAGGTGCGGAACTCGCCAACCTGTTAAACGAAGGCGCTTTGTTTGCGGCACGCGCAAATAAACGTATCGTATCCATGGAAGACCTGGATAAAGCACGGGACAAGTTACTGATGGGCCCGGAAAAACGCAGTATGATCATGCGCAAGGAAGATTTGTTAATGACCGCTTATCATGAAGCGGGGCATACCATTGTTGGCCAGTTAATGCCCGAACATGATCCGGTTTACAAAGTCAGCATCATGCCGCGTGGCGGTGCTTTAGGGATTACCATGTTCTTACCGGAACAAGACCAATACAGTGCCAGTAAAGACAAGCTGGAAAGCCAGATTGCCGGTCTGTTTGGCGGCCGGATAGCCGAAGCCCTGATTTACGGAAAAAACAAAATCACCACGGGCGCATCTAATGATATTGAACGCGCGACTCAGCTTGCACGTAACATGGTGACGAAATGGGGACTTTCGGACAATCTGGGGCCAATGGATTATGGCGAAAGTGAAGGAATGGGTTATATGGGGCCGCAAGCCAAACCCATGTCAGAAAAAATGGCACAAATAATCGATGACGAAATTCGTAACCTGATTGATCGTAACTATAAACGCGCTGAAGATATCCTGACAGAGCATATTGATATTCTGCATAATATGGCGCAAGCGCTGATGGACTGGGAAACGATCGATAAACATCAAATCGCCAAATTGATGAAAGGCGAAAAAATCGACCCGCCAAAGCCCGATTCAGAGCCACCAGCCTCATCCGATGGTCATGCTGAAGAAGCCAGCCCTGAAAAAACGGATAACACCATCCCCAAGCAAGGGCCGTTGGCAACTTAACACGGCCTTGGCATCTTGACACTAAAAAGCCCGGGATAACCCGGGCTTTTTTATGGCAATAAGCTTCTACCAGAATGTTCCCTGACACATCACGCTTCTTCAGACAACCCTATCCAACGCAAACGATTTGCATTAGTCACGACAGTCACCGATGACATAGCCATCGCCGCACCCGCAATCATCGGACTTAATAAAATACCAAAGACCGGATATAACACGCCTGCTGCAACAGGAATACCAATACTGTTATAGATAAAAGCGCCAAACAGGTTTTGCTTGATATTTAAAACCGTTGCTTTCGATAAGGCGATGGCATCGAGCACTTTAAGCAAAGAACCCTGCATAATCACAATATCGGCACTTTCTATGGCAACATCAGTCCCAGTACCGATGGCAAAACCAACATTGGCCTGAGCTAAAGCCGGCGCATCATTGATACCATCACCGACCATGCCAACGATTTCGCCTTGATCCTGCAGTTCTTTAACGACTTTCGCCTTATCTTCTGGCAAGACCTCTGCCCGTACTTCAGAAATCCCGGCCTGTTTAGCAATCGCTTTTGCAGTCACTTCATTATCACCCGTCACCATCAACACGCGAATACCTTGTCGCTGCAATCTGTCAATCGCCCTCGCAGAATCTTTTTTAATCGGGTCAGATACCGCAATAATACCGGCAATTTTGTCGTTGACAGCCAGCAGCATGGCCGTTTGCCCTTGTTCGGACAAGCCATCCATTTTTTTCTTTTGTGTTGCCGTCAGTTTAATCCCTCGGCTTTCCATCAATGCCTCATTGCCAAAACACATCTGCTGCTCTTCACTTTCGGCACAGACACCATGTCCAGCAATCGCTTCAAACTTGCTCACCTTAGCCGACGCCAGTGATTTGTCTTTGGCGGCCGCCAAAATAGCGGCCGCTAAAGGGTGCTCTGAGCCGGCCTCAAGACTGGCTGCATAACGTAATACATCATCTTTTTTGAAACCTGTGAAGGCTTCAATGGCCGTCACACCGGGCTTACCTTCAGTCACAGTACCGGTTTTATCCAAAACAACGCTGCTTATTTTCCCTGCAATCTGCAAGGCTTCGCCATTGCGAATTAAAATGCCCATTTGCGCCGCACGACCGACGGCCACCATGACAGAAATTGGCGTTGCCAGCCCTAATGCGCACGGACACGCGATCACCAGAACGGTCATCGATGTCACAAAGGCATAGCCTAATGAAGGCTCTGGGCCAAAAATCAACCAGACAAAAAAGGTGAATACAGAAATAGCGACCACGGTCGGCACAAAAATGGCTGATATTTTATCGGCCAGCCGGGCAAGTGCCGGTTTAGTGCTTTGCGCTTCACGTACACTTTCAATGATGTGCGCCAACGCGGTATCTCGGCCGATACGGGTCGCTTTGAATAAAAAGCTTCCTTTGATGTTCATCGTTCCAGCGACGACTTCTGAACCCACGGTTTTCTCAACCGGCATGGCTTCGCCCGTCAGCATGGATTCATCCACGGTGGAATGGCCTTCAATCACCTCACCATCTACCGGAATTTTTTCCCCAGGTCGGACGCGGATGGTTTCATCCAAACCGACCCCTTCAATCGCCACATCCATTTCCTGACCATCTCGTATCACGCGCGCGGTACGCGGTTGCAGGCCAATCAATTCACGAATTGCAGCGGATGTTTTGCCCCGGGCGCGGGTTTCCAGCGCACTGCCGAAATTGATAAAGGCCAGGATAATCACTGAGGCTTCAAAATAAGCGTGCGGCGACAAAGACGGCATTTTATCGGCAAAATCAATTAAAATGGTCGAATAAAACCAGGCCGCCCCGGTTCCCAAAGCAATCAGGGTATCCATATTCGCCTGCCCTAATTTAAACGACTTAATCGCTCCTTGAAAAAAATGCCCCCCGGAATAATATAAAATTCCCAACGTTATCAATGATACATAAGGCCAAAAAACTTCACCGGCTTCGCTGCCTAACTCGGGCAGCAAGTCTGTATGTCCAGCAATCATCAATGGAAAACCAAACGCTGCGGCGACAATCGCTTTTTTAATCAGCGTTTGATAGCGCTCCATTTCCCGCTGCTCTTCTTCAGCGGGGTCTTCCAGACCTTCCATCACTGCGGCATCATATCCTGCTTCCTGCACGGCTTTTTTAAGCTGTTCAGGATCGACATTGCCGTGCACCGTTGCCGAATGATTGGCAAAGTTAACGCTGGCCGATTCAACACCTGGCACATGTTTTAATGCGCCTTCCACGGCGGCTACACAACCGGCGCAACTCATCCCTAAAATAGAGAGTCGAATTTCAGGTGTTGGATCTGTCTGTATTTCATTATTCATATCGTCTACCACTGTCGTTGAGCCATCGGACGAAAAAAACCGATTTTAGTTTTTAACGGCTACTGCAAATCACATAAAAACGAAGGTAAATTCATACCCCTTCTCAATATCGCCTTCTCTCCGTGGGAGAAGGCTGGGATGAGGGTATTTGAATATTTACAAACGCTGTATCAATCGTTAACGACATAGCCAGCATCGGTAATCGCTTGCTTAATAGCCGCCAGATCAACTTTTGACGCATCAAAGCTGACTTCAACCGAATCGGCTTTATGATCGGCCTTTATTTCTGCAATACCCTCTAATTCTGATAATTTCTGTTTTACATTATTTTCACAACCACCACATTTCATGCCCGTTACGTTTAAAACTACTGTTTCAGTCATTTTTTCTCTCCTCTTGATTTTTTCGACTAGAATAAATACTGTAAGTCATCATAATATGATGGCAAACACCATTATTGCAACCAATATGATAACTATAATCAAAACGAACCATGCAAGAAATTCTGATCGGCCGCCAGCAAATCCTTGACCATAATCTGGATATTTTTGCCTATGAAATTCTGTTTCGAGGGCGTAATTTTGATCTATCCAACCCTGATGATGCACCTTTAGCAACGAACCAGGTTATTTCAGATACTTTGCTTGAAATCGGTTTAAATAATCTTGTCGGTCGCGCAAAAGCCTTTGTAAACTTTACCGAACAAAACCTGCTCGACAAAACCCCCTTACACTTGCCTAAAGATCGTGTTGTTATCGAAGTTTTAGAAGGCATCAAGATAACCCCCGACCTGGTTACAACGTTAAAGGACTTTTCAGATCAAGGCTATACGTTGGCACTGGATGATTTTATTCTAACGCCGGAATGGCTCCCTTTATTGGAATTTGCTGACATCATCAAGCTTGACATCATGCAAATGCCGATGGAAGAAACGCTGGCTTTAATTGAACAACTCAAACCTTACCAGCTGACCTTACTGGCCGAAAAAGTTGAAACCCATGAAGAATTTCAAATTCTACAGCAAGCAGGCTGCAGTCTTTTTCAAGGATTTTTCTTCAAAAAGCCGGAAACAATTCAGGGCAAGCGAAAAGAAGTCAATCAAACCGGCGTGATGACGCTATTGTCTAAAGTCAATCAACCTGATGTGTCTTTTAACGAAATCAGTCAAATTATCAGTCATTGCCCAAGCCTGGCCTATAAACTTCTGCATTATATAAACTCCTCATTTTTTGCATTGCCGCGCCGCGTAGAATCGATTTCACATGCCGTATCACTCTTAGGCCTAAGCCAAATAAAGCAATGGATTAATATTTTGACATTATCCTCCATGTCTGAAAAACCGCTCGTTGTTATCCAAAGCCTAATGGTGCGCGCCAAAATATGTGAATTATTGGCACCCCATTTTTCTGAAAACGCCGAAACCTTATTTATGGTGGGTATGTTCTCCGGCTTAGATAGCTTGATGGATGCCCCACTGGATGGCATCATAGCGGAAATCCCTTTGGAGAAGCCCATCAGTGATGCCATCTTGCATCACTCAGGATCAGCCGGCCAGGTGCTGGCGCTTGTTATAAAGTATGAAAAATGGGAAAATTCACCTACTGAGGTACAATCATCTCTACCACCCAACATGGGCCAACTTTATCTGCAAAGTATTGAGTGGGCCAACCAACTTCTTAGCAACGCAAACTAAGCCATGAAAAACACCTTACCATTATTTTCCGTTTTGTTTTTTCTGTTCTTTTCCAGTCTTTTATGGGCGGCTGATCTCAACAATCTCTCTGTCAAACAAGTCGAAGCCCTGCAAAAACAAGGCAATGCCCTGATTGTTGATGTCCGTACCCCGGAAGAATGGAAGCAAACCGGCATTATCCCCGGCAGCGTGCCATTGCAATTTTTTGATAAAGACGGCAATGCCTTGACACAAACCTGGCTCGCTAAATTTGACCAGCTGAGAAAATCATCCGACCAACCGGTCGTTCTGGTTTGTCGTTCCGGTCATCGCAGTGGCCTGGTCGGTAACTTCCTGACAAAAAAATTGGGCCTGAAGCATATCAATCATTTATCGACAGGACTCCAATCCTGGCTGAAAGCAGGCAAACCGGTCAAACCCGTTTGCCAGGACAATACGTCGTGTTAAGACAGTGAATAGCACGCAACACAGAAAAATGGATGCTGTACGAACATGACGGTAAAATCATTTACTCATCAAACCATCGCGCTGGCCGGTATTGCACAGGCCTGCGCATTGGTCGAGCAATTAGCCTCAACCGGAAAAGCCGACACACAAGCCATGCAAGCCAGCATTGGCAGCATTATGCAAACACAGCCCGACAGCGTTCTATCGGTTTATGGTGACCTCGAAGGATTGAAAACAGGGCTGACGTTTTTGGAAAAGCATCTGGCTAAAAGGCAGATTCTGCATCCTCAGCAAGCCCGTTATGCGGCGTCGTTAGTCTACCTGGAACGGCAATTATCCAAGCGTCCACAAATGCTGGACACGATCGCCGATGGCGTACAAAAAGCGCAATCTCAAGCCAATTATTTTGACTTGTTGGATGAAAATGTCCTGGCCAGTCTGGCCGATTTATACCACCGAACCATCAGCACCATTCCGCCTAAAATCATGGTGGATGGCAAACCGGAATATCTGTCCAACCAGGCCATCGTCAACCGTATCCGCACCTTGTTATTAGCCGGCATCCGCTCGGCCATGTTGTGGCGTCAATGTGGCGGCGCACGCTGGAAATTCTTGCTGCTGCGTCAGAAATACCGCGATGAACTGCAATTTCTGCAATCTCAACTTTAACGCTGTCAACTGATGACAGCGCTGATTGAAGCCAAAAACCTGTCTCGATTCTATGGCCGTCAATGTGCCGTTGAGAATGTCAGCTTCAACCTTAATAAAGGTGAAATACTCGGCTTTCTCGGCAAAAATGGTGCGGGCAAAACCACAACGATGCAGATGCTTTGCGGCTGCCTGGCGCCAAGCGCCGGTCAGATTTTAATCAACGGTATCGATCTGCTCGACCAGCCCAAACAGGCCAAAGCGGCATTAGGCTATTTACCGGACACACCACCGCTCTACAAAGACCTCAGCGTCCATGAATTCCTGCATTATTGCGCCCGCCTGCATCGGGTGCCACGACAACGTTGCGCAAAAGCCGTCCACAAGGCTGAACAGCGCTGTGGACTTGAATCCGTGCGTCATCGACTGATCAACCAATTATCAAAAGGCTTTCAACAACGGGTGGGCATTGCCCAATCCATTCTGCATGAACCCGATGTGATCATACTCGATGAACCTACCGTCGGCCTGGATCCAATTCAAATCCAGGACATTCGTCAACTGATCAAACAACTGGGCGAACAACACGGCATTATTCTATCCACCCATATTTTATCGGAAGTGCAACAGTCCTGTAGCCACGTACAAATCATCGACCAGGGCCGGCTGATCCTGACAGAATCCATTGCAGGCCTGAATCGACTGATGAACACGGAACGCATCAATCTCCGTACACGCCTGCCAGTCGATATCGACACCCTCAAAGCACTCGATGGCATTACCGCGGTAGAAGCCAAATCGCCTCATGAGTATATTGTCCATTTCCACACAAAAGCCGCCGTAACGGACAGGCTGGCAGCCTGTGTACTGGAGAATCAGTGGGGGCTTGAAGCCATCACCCCACTCAAAAAATCCATGGAAGATATATTTATCAGCCTGACCTCGCAGACCCACACATGATATTCACCATCGCACGCCGGGAATTTCAGTCATTGTTCTTGTCACCGCTGGCCTGGTCGGTGCTGGCAGTCATTCAGTTTATTCTGGCCTATCTGTTTCTTACCCAAATCGAAACCTTTATGGCCTTTCAATCGCAGCTGGCTCAAATCAGCCATGCCCCCGGCATTACCGATATTATCGTCGCCCCTTTGTTCAGCAATGCCGCTATTATTCTACTGCTGGTCACCCCCTTACTGACCATGCGCACACTGTGCGAAGAACGACGCAACAAAACGCTGACCCTGTTGCTGTCTGCACCGCTTTCGACCACCGACATCGTGCTGGGAAAATATCTGTCGATTATCGGCCTGCTGGCCTGCATCGTCGCCATGACCGGTTTAATGTCACTCGCCCTGTTATTCGGTGGCGAGCTGGATTTTGGCAAATGGTTTTGCAACCTACTGGGCCTGCTGCTATTAACCGCCGCATTTGCCGCCCTGGGCCTCTACCTGTCCAGTCTTGCCAGTCATCCAACCATCGCCGCGATTGGCAGTTTTGGCTTACTGTTGTTGCTATGGATTATTGATTGGAAAGCCGGTTTACAAAACCAGAGCAGCGATGTGCTGGAATACATTTCCATGCTGCATCACTTCCAGAATCTGCAAAGCGGCCTGCTGGACAGTCAGGACGTGCTGTATTTTGTGCTGTTTTGCGCCACCTTTCTGATTCTCAGTATTTTTCGTCTGGAATACGAGCGCCTGCAAAAATGAAAGTCACTCCGCCTATTCATAGAAAACTGTGGTTGAATGCCATTTTAAAAACCCTGGCCTTGCTAACACTGTTGATTGCAGCCGCCTGGCTCAGCAGCCGCTATCATGCACAAACCGACTTAACCGCCCATCACAACAATACCCTGTCGCCAGTTTCCATAAAAGTCTTACAAAAACTATCGGCACCGATACAGATTCACGTCCTGATTTCTGAGCCCACCCTGCGTCAGCAAATCGCCGATTTACTAGCCCGCTATCAACGCGTTAAACCTTCGATCAGCATTGACTACAGCGACCCGAAAGCGCACCCTGAATTGAGCAAAAAATACCATCTCAGCCCGATCGGCGCCATCGTCGTGGAATACCAGGGAAAACATGAAAAAATAACTTACCTGGATGAAAACAGCCTGACCAATGCCCTGCTGCAATTAGCCAACCGCCAGGATATTTATCTCAGTTTTTTAACAGGTCACGGCGAACGCTCACTCGAAGGCCAGGCTAATTTTGACCTGGGCCTGTTTGGCGCCGAATTACAAAAACGCGGCATTCATCCACAATCGCTTAACCTGGCCGAAACCGGCGCCATTCCAGACAATTCATCACTGCTGGTGCTGACCGAACCCGGCATTGCCCTGTTACCCGCAGAAATGCAGCACATCACACATTATCTGCAACAAGGCGGCAATCTCCTGTTGCTCACCGATCCGGAACGCCGTTTCCTGCGTCCGTTACTGCACGACTTAGGACTTAAAAAACCCGGCGGCCAACTGCTTAGCCCGCAATCGTCACTATATGGCGTCGACAACCCCAGCTTTATCGTCATCAGCCAATATCCGCCCCACCCCGTCACCACCGCCTTTAAAGACATGACGTTATTCCCCGGCGTCGCCGTCTTACAAAACACGGAAAGCAGCGAATATAATCTGCGCACACTGCTTGCAAGCGACCCTCAAGCCTGGCTCGAAAGTAGCCCCGCCACAGCCAACAGTCAATTTGACGCCGACAGCCAGGATCAGATGGGACCACTGGATTTTGCCTACAGCCTGACCCGAACACTCAAAACAGGTCAGCAACAACGCATTATCGTCATCGGTGATGGCGACTTTCTCTCCAATGCCTACCTGAACAATGTCGGTAATCTGGAACTTGGCCTGCGCATCGTTCAATGGCTGACACATAACGACACCTTTATTGATATTCCAGCGCGTGACAGCGTCGGCAAAACCCTGCACTTCAACGACCTGACACTGGGCCTGATCAGCACCTTCTTCCTGATCCTGTTGCCAGTTACCTTCCTGCTCTGTGGCTTTTATATCTGGCGAAAACGCAAACGAAACTAATGCCCGAACTTCCCGAAGTCGAAACCACCTGCCGTGGAATTCAACCCCATCTTATTGATAAAACCATTCAGCAGGTCATTGTCCGGCAAACACAATTACGCTGGCCTGTGCCTGAAAATCTGCATGAAACACTGCAAGGCCAACGTATCCAGGCGGTTTTCAGGCACGCAAAATATATCGTGCTCGCCGTTGAAAGCGGCTGCGTTATTCTGCATCTGGGCATGTCTGGAAATTTAAGAATCATTGCCGCCGACACAGCGGCCGCCAAACATGACCATATTGATTTTGTCCTGAGCGATGGCAATGCCCTAAGGCTGAATGACCCACGCAAATTTGGTGCCGTGTTGTGGACAGATCAAGCCATCAATGAGCATCCATTATTCAAGGATTTGGGGCCGGAGCCTTTGTCCCTTCAATTTGATGGCAGCCTGCTTTATCAAAAATCCAGAAACCGTAAACTCGCGGTCAAAAATTTTATAATGGATAGCCATATTGTCGTCGGTGTCGGCAATATTTACGCCAGCGAAGCCCTGTTTATGGCAGGCATCCACCCCAACCGCCAGGCCGGTAAAATAGCCGCCAAACGTTACCAGACATTAGCAGATACCATTAAAACAGTATTGCAACAAGCCATCAACCAAGGCGGCACGACGCTGAAGGATTTTGTCAACGCCCAGGGAAAGCCCGGCTATTTCCAACAATCCCTGGCGGTTTATGGCCGAACAGGACAGCCCTGCCTTCAATGTGGCCAACCGATTCAACAGATTAAAATTGCGCAGCGCAGCAGTTTTTTTTGCAAACAATGCCAAAAATAAGAAAAATATTGACTCCTCTCAACACCTCCTTCTCCCGCTGGGAGAAAGCTGGGATGAAGGTATCAAATAGCAGGGCTCTGAATACTTACAAAATAAGACGCTATATGGATGCCAACTTTATTTTATTCACTCACGAGAAAACCCTATGAGTCGTACCAAACAAACCAACACCGCTGAACAGGCATTCATGAAAGCGCTCGACACTAAACTCTGGAAAGCGGCGGACAAACTGCGCAACAACCTGGATGCGGCCAACTACAAGCATGTTGTATTGGGGCTGATCTTCCTGAAATATGTCTCCGATGCCTTTGAAGAGCGGCAGGCCGAACTACGCCACCTGTTCACCGAAAACAATAGCGACGACAACATCTACTACATGCCGCGTGAAGACTACAACAGCGATGAAGAATACCAGGAAGCCGTCAATGCCGAGCTGGAACTGTACGAATACTACCAGGAGAAGAACATATTCTGGGTGCCAATTCGTGCCCGCTGGAACACCTTAAAACAAGCGGCCGCACGGCCTATTGGCTCGGTCATCTGGCAAGATGAGCCTTCAGCCAAAAATTCAGATAAGCCCGGTAACGATGTCAAACTGCGCTCAATTTCATGGCTTATCGACCAGGCGCTGGAAGCCATCGAAACCTACAAAATCGATGGCAAACTCGCCAACCCCAAACTCAAGGGCGTGCTGCCCCGTGTCAGCCAATATCAGGTCGAAAACCACAATCTGACTGAACTGATCAATAGATTCTCCGACACCAGTTTCAGCGCGCCGGAATACAACGGCCAAAAACTGGATCTACACAGCAAAGACATCCTCGGCCATGTCTACGAATACTTCCTCGGCCAGTTCGCCCTGGCTGAAGGCAAACAGGGCGGCCAGTATTACACGCCCAAAAGCATCGTCACCCTGATTGTCGAAATGCTCCAACCCTACACCGGCCGCGTCTATGACCCGGCGATGGGTGCCGGTGGTTTCTTCGTCTCCAATGACAAATTCATCGAAGCCCACGCCGCCGAAAAACATTACGATGCCAACGAACAGAAAAAACACATCTCCGTTTACGGCCAGGAGAGCAACCCCACCACCTGGAAGCTGGCCGCGATGAACATGGCCATCCGCGGCATCGACTTCAACTTTGGCAAAAAGAACGCCGACAGCTTTCTGGACGATCAGCACCCGGATCTTCGCGCCGATTACGTCATGGCCAATCCGCCCTTCAATATCAAGGACTGGTGGCACGCCAGGCTGGAAAATGATGTACGCTGGAAATACGGCACCCCGCCCAAAAGCAACGCCAACTTCGCCTGGATACAGCACATGCTGCACCACCTCAACGACCAGGGTTCCATGGCGCTACTGCTCGCCAACGGTTCCATGAGCTCCAACACCAATAACGAAGGCGAAATCCGCAAGGCGCTGATCGAAGCCGACCTGGTCGAATGCATGGTGGCCCTGCCCGGGCAACTGTTCACCAACACCCAGATCCCCGCCTGCATCTGGTTCCTGACCAAGAACAAAAGCGCCCTCACCCCCGGCCCCTCTCCCAGAGGGAGAGGGGAGCAATCAAGTCCTCTCCCTTTGGGAGAGGATTTAGGTGAGGGAAAA